>CAYMBT010000064.1:0-12229 GCA_964388755.1 uncultured Pseudobdellovibrionaceae bacterium
GTCGGTGCCTCCATGGCTAAAGGTTCTCAAAAACCCTAACTTATCGCCCAATAACATTTCTTGGGATTTGTTGGAATTTTTTATACTCTTTAAAACTTGTAGTGGGGAAAATTGTCCAAAAGGTAGGATGAGTGATTGGCAGTTTATTAATGAATTTCCCTAATTTGTCGCAGATAAGCTTTTAAAGGGTTTAATTGACGATTGATTGGACTTTTTAGTTGGGGCTACTGACTGGGCATTGCTTGTGCATTGTGGATTTGATAACTTGTTCCAAATTAGCTGGTTAGTTTTTTTAGAGGTTTTACTCGTAATTGGTCAGTGTGTAAAAAATTGAGGAGAACTTATGAAAATTTTTTCATCGCTTTTGGGTCTTGTTATTTTGCTCTCTGGTTTAACCGGTTGTGGGATTCAGTCGATCCCCCAGTCTAAAAACGAAGTGGAGGCCCAAGTGGCCGAAGTCACCAGTCAGTATAAGCGCCGCGCCGATTTGATTCCCAATTTAGTGAATGTGGTTAAGGGTTATGCCTCTCACGAAAAAGAAACCCTAGATGCAGTGGTCAGCGCCCGAGCCCGCGCCACCCAAATGACCATTGATCCTAGTAAAGCCACACCAGAACAGCTGATTGAGTTTCAACAAGCGCAAGGTCAGTTGGGCCAAGCCCTTGGACGTTTGATGATGATTTCTGAGCAGTATCCCAATCTCAAAGCCGATGCGAACTTTAGAGATTTGCAATCTCAATTGGAGGGGACAGAAAATAGAATCACAGTGGCTCGCTCTCGGCATATTGAATCCATAAAAAACTTCAATAATTTGGTCAGCGTCTTTCCAACAAGTCTGACTAACAGCTTATTTTTTAAATACGATAAAATGGCCCAGTGGGACGCAGCTCCTGAAGAGAATGTGGAGAAAACACCAGAAGTTAAATTTTAATGATATTTAAGATTCTAGCGACGATATTATTAACCACTTCAGTCAGTTGGTCCCAGACTTTTAAAGTCCCGCCGATTAAAAATCATATTAATGATTACGCGGGACTTTTATCCCAGCGTTACCAAGACGACATCAATAATCGTTTGAGTGCCATAAAAAAAGACAGCGGAATCGAGCTAGCAGTTCTCATTGTTTCTCGACTGGATGGAGTTCCCATCGAAGAGGCCTCTATAAAAGTGGTGGATCAATGGAAGCTTGGTACTCAAAAAGATGATAAAGGTATTCTTCTTTTTTTATCCATCGAGGATCGCAAACTCAGAATAGAAGTGGGACAAGGACTTGAGGGCAATTTAACTGACTTAAAAAGTCGAAGAATTATTGATGAAATCATCGTTCCAGAACTACGTCGTAACGACTTTCAAAAGGGTATCACCTCTGGAGTTGTTAAGATCTTACAAGTGGCTGAACCTGATTTAGAAGTTCAAAATTATTTTGATCCATCATCCTTTCGTCGAACTCGTCCCATTTCTGACAAGGGGTCAGATATTTTTGTCTTGATCATTTTTCTCATTATGTTTTTTCTCGCTATTGCCGGTGGTGGTGGTCGCAAATCCAATCGCTTTTGGGGCTCAGGTGGCTTTGGTGGTGGAGGCAGCTTTGGCGGCGGTGGTGGTTTTGGTGGCGGCGGAGGCTTTGGCGGTGGTGGCGGTTTTAGTGGCGGTGGCGCCTCAGGTGGCTGGTGATGGAAGTTCCAAAATGGCTCAAAGCCTATCTTAATCATGAAGACTTATTAAAAATTGAACAAAAAATCATAGAGATTGAAAAACAGACCTCTGGAGAAATTGTCCCAGTCATTGCTCGTCGGTCGACCACCAGCGGTCACGTTCCTTATGTTCTTGCTGCGGTCTTAGCCATTCTTATTTTGAGTTTTGATTTTCTCAGTTGGCAATTGGACTATCTACTTTGGCCAAGAACTTACATCCTCATTTTAAATACACTTATATTTATAGGTTTACTAATTACTCTCTCCCACAAAGCCTTTATCTTAAGACTTTTTACCCCTTCTAAAGACATGACAATTCAGGTGAACCGACGGGCGCTTAACGAATTTTATAATAAAAGAGTTCACCATACCCAAAGATCAACCGGCATTCTTATTTTTGTGTCTCTGGACGAGCACAGAGCCCTTGTCATTGGCGATGATCTTATTTCTGAAAAACTAAATTCAGAAGACTGGCAAGAAGTTGTACAGCTTTTACTTAATGGAATTAAAAGTAAAAAAATGGCGCAAGGTTTTCTGGATGCTATTGAACGTGCCGGTGAACTTTTAAAAAACAATTTTCCAGCTGAAAAGAACAACGCTAACGAATTAGAAAACCATCTGATCATTCTGGATGAATAATTTTTTTTAATCCAATCACACAAATCATACTTTCTTGTATTGTCGAACAAACTCAAATTGAGTTTTAGAATCTTCCAAGCCCACTGACATCCGTAGAACCAAGGTTGATTCTGGGTTACTCTCCCATCATTGAAGCCTCATTGGGGTGGGGCGTGTTTTGCCTTGGGTTCTTTACCTATAAAAAACCAATGATTTCAATAAGTATCTGTTTTATCTTGGGTTTTTTAAACGTATTTGAAATCTTTTTTGTTCATGATAATATGAACAAAGAGGTAAAACACATGGGAAGACTTTATTTACTGCCCGGATTAGGGGCAAACCAAAAGATCTTTCATTATCAAAAACAATGGATGAACTCAATTGTTGTACCCGATTGGTTAGAGCCCTTAAAAGATGAGAGTTTATCCCATTACGCCTTAAGATGGTCCAAATCTTTTGATTTTCAAAGTGGTGATTCTATTGGTGGTATGTCATTTGGAGGGCAGGTGGCCTTAGAGTTGGCCCGTCACCTTCCTTTTGAGCGGGTTTTTTTAATATCAGCCAATCGTCGATACCAAGAAATCAGTTCGCTTTTTAAATTTCAAACTCGGTTATTACAAAATATGCCAGAATCAGTGGTTAGATTAGGGCTTAAAAGTATCGCTCTTCCCCAGCTTATGGATAAAGAAAATCTTAAGCCCCAAGAAGTAGAGTGGCTTGAAGAGATGATATCAAATATGGATTTTTCATTTTTCAAATGGGCGTGTCTTGCTACTAGCCTATGGGATTATGAATACGACCCTAGTGAATTTAACATGCCCATCCATCAAATCCGTGGAGAGCTTGATTCAATCATTCAACACTCAAAAGTAGATGAGTCCTATATTATCAGTGGTGCTCATCATCTGATTAACTACACCCATGCTGTTGAGTTGAATCAATGGTTATCACAAAAAATCACCGACCAGTCCCGAGACGTATTTACCAAAAAAAGAGTGCCTCTTTAATAAGTCAGCCTTCGATGTTAAGCTTCAGGCCAAAATTCTAGATAAAAAGAAAGTAGGGTAACCATGGAAAGTTCAAAACAAGAAAATTTAACCCATAATAAAAAGTTTGAGTCCATAGATTCATTGATCACGCGTCACCCTGATCTTTCAAAAAATAAAGATCAATCTATTCTTTTTATACTCGTTCGCCACAGGGGCTGTACATTTTGTCGTGAAAGTTTAGATCGATTACAAAAACAAGTTCAAAAAATAAAAGCTCAAAATCTATTTCCGGTTGTTGTGCATATGGGTGATCAAATTTCATCTGAACTTATGCAAGAAGAGTTTAATTTAAAAGACGTACTTTTTATCCCCGATGAAAAGAAATTATTTTACAAAGCTCTTTCAGCTCGCCGTGGGAGCTTATCAGAAGTTTTAGGTGTTAATGTTCTTACCAAAGGTGTTTTTTCAGGAGCCCTATTTAAGTATGGGATTGGTCGTCTAGAGGGAGATGGATTTCAGCTTGGTGGAGTCTATCTATACAAAAAAAATCAGACCCAAGTTTTGCATCGCCCTCAAAATGCGGCTGATGTTGAAAACTGGGATCTTATTTTTTCAAAAATAGTTTAAACAGAGTTAAAAATAAATTTATTTTTAATACAACTTTATTGGTTTGTAGCAAATATAAAATTTTGGGCTGCGCTGAAAAGATCCATAGAAACCTGGTCTATATCAGTATTATCCAAATCAATATTATTCTGAATCAGATTAAGTTGCTCTGAAGTTAAAAAGCCTCTGTAGAGCACAGGTTGAAAACCAACATTGTAGGGGCGTCCAACGCCTGTTCCGTCATTAAATGGGCTTTGCTCGCCAGAATATATAACCAAATCAGCTTCAACACCAATACCATTCAGGCTTCGACCAGTCGGAGAAAAGTACTCAGTTGTGGTAATCACCATCCCGAGGTCTCTGCTATTGACTAAGACCGGAAAAAAATCTTGTCCGACCAGTTTACCAAAAGTCTTTTCGCCAACGATGAGGCCTCGGTTAAGATCTTTAATTGAACTGGCAAAAATTTCTGAGGCACTTTGGCTATAACGATTCACCTGTACAATGACAGGGATCGAATCAGATATATAAAATTCATCAATGCTCTTTAAAGAAGTGGCCGTCTCAAGCGCTCGAGAACCTCTTTTATAATACGCCAGAGTTTGATCTTTCATAAAAAAGCTTAATAGATTGATTGCCTCTTGAGCATAGCCGCCGGGGTTAGATTGAAGATCAATAATTATTCCGTTGAGATCATGCATGGCCATGGTGTTTTTAACTTCGGTATATAAACTTTCAGCTAAGCCGGATTCAAAAGAGCTAATTTTAATTTTTAAATATTTTTCTTGTGGGGACTGAACAAGTACCTCTGTTGAATAGGTGCTCTTCAGGGGATCGATTGGAGAAGCCATCAAGTTGATATCCAAAACTTGACCATTGCGATTTACCGACATTGCAATGACTTGATCTGTTTTGATAAGAATTTGATCAATTTCAAGGGCTGTCATTTGATCAGCACTTTTTTGATTAAGACTAACGATTTGGTCCCCAATAGATAAATCAAAATTCTTTTGAGTCTCTGGATGAACTGAACCAATATAATGATTCTTAATTCCCGATAAAACTCTGAGGCCAAAATACTTTCTTTTTCCGAAGCCAGAAAGAGTCTCTTCGGTTTGCACCACCAATGACTCTGTCAGCAACTGAGAATAGGCGTCTTGTCTAACAAAGGCCGCTGTCAGTAACTCTTCTGGGCTATTGAGGCGATCCAAGGAATCGCGCAAATATCTTCTTAAGTTTGCAGCGGCAACATCTAAAGACTTTTCAGGATAATTTGAAAGGGCAGGGTCAAAACTGGCTTTGATCACTTGCCAGAACTTCATTGTTTTTTCATCGTTTTGATCAATGCTGCTTTCAATGACTTGTGCATTAAAATCTTTGTCTTCAATCATCTTCAAAAGCTGCGCAAATTTTTGATTTTGACTTAAAACTTCTGTTTTAAGCTCTTCGACATAAGTGAGAAGGGAGTCGCAGCTACCAGCAGAACCTTTATTAAATTCTACTTGTAAGTTATTTAAAAATTCGTCCATGGGATAAGGGGATTGATTAATATTTTTATACTTCTCAAAAGTAGTCTCAGATAAAAATATTCTCATCGGATCGCTGACATTAGCCAGCTCAGATAGAGCCCGTCTATAATTTCCGATGTCTTGCTGTGAAAATAGACCTCGTTCAAAGTGAAATCGAAGGGACATTAAAAAATTATTTGAAATACCAACACAACTTAATTTTGGTCCCGATGTGTTTTCGATCACAGGGCTAACGATAGAATTAGAACTTTCTGTCACATCCAGCGTATTTAAAAGGACAAGTTGAAACGGAGTCGATCGAGTGGGGTAATAAAGATCATCGCAGATCTCTTTATTGACCCGTTCAACAAACTGACACACTTTTCCGCTGATCTCTTTAAGTCGTAGTAAATCTCCGTCGATAAAATAAAGAAAGGACTGCTCGAACCGATCTGTGGAGTTCAGTTGGCCAGAGACATAGATTTTGATCGCAGGTTGCGGGGGCATAGAGGGATCACTCAAACTGGTCCAAGTTGAATTTTCCGTTCGCCATGTGGATCCATTATCAAGAAGGAATTTTTTGATGTCCCCAAGGCTTTGTGTTTTTTCAGCTTCAGGTTGAACTTCTTCTTCGGTGATCAATTCAACTTGTCTTCCCCAGTCTGTTGAGATCTGGGCAAGGTCAGCATTGGCATTATCAATAATAAATATATCGGCAAATTCTGAGGCTAAAGGAAACTCTAAGGTATCGCAGGCCCAATCTTTGACCCATTGGCCGTTTCTGAGAAGCTCGCCCAAAACGCAAGTCTCACCATTGATAAAAGTCATTCGCCATAGATCTTTATGTAAAAGAATATAGGTGAGTTTTTGATTCACTTTGTTACTGCCCATCATCCCTTGGGCAGTAACAATAAGGCCTTTGTAAACTTTGTCGTTGTAAGTCACGCTCTCAACGTTTTCAAATTGAATTTCTAAATTGGTAAATTTGGCTCGAACTCTGGTCTCATACTGTTCAAGGGTAGCAATCTCAAGAGAACTTGTTTTAAAAGTCGCTGGAAAGCCAAGAGGCTCAGCATAAGAAATGAATGATAAAACTAAAGAAGAAAAGAGAGTAAGAAGTTGTTTCAAGTGAAGGTCCCCCAAAATAAAAACCCGATTTTATCTAAAACATGTGAGTATTTGGATCATCATCGTCTTGATTAGATTACCTAATACCACCCCAGAAGCTTAGCTTTTAGCAATGGTTGAGACTTTTTACGAATCTTTGCTTTGAAAATGTAAACATAACAAAGGTAGTGAAATTATTACTGAAGGATTGGGAAAGCTTTTACCACGGCAACTGTGAACCATCGTAAGAGAGAAAGCAACCATGGGCCTCAGCTTGCGTCAGTTGGATCAGGAGCTGACAAATGTTTTGGGCCGTTTGTTCGGCAGTATGAATGGTGTATTTTTTTTGGGCTGTGGGTAAAAAATCCTGGGTCATCTTAGTGTCCGTTGTGCCAGGATGAACAGCAAAAACAGAAGCCTTTTTATTGATTCTTTGAAGTTCGACCGCCAAGGTTTTGATGGCCATATTTAAAGCCGCTTTTGATATGCGGTATGAGTACCAACCCCCTAAGTTATTATCTGTAATGCTGCCGACTTTGGCGGAAAGACTGATCAAAAAGGGTTTTTCAGACTTGGTCATTAATTTCTTAAGGTGTTTAGCAAGAAGTAACGTCGGAAGAGTATTTGTGCGGTAAATATCCATATGGCTTTGAACATCAAAGTCTTCAATTTTTCGTTCCGGAAGTTTGGGGTCATTTTTCTCATTAAGAACTCCAATACAATTGATCAATCCATCAACGGGAAGACCTAACTGATCAAACTCTTGAGCCAGCAATTGGTAATCTTCTTCGTTCTCTGCATCAAGTGTAAAGAGACTGAGTGTACCGGGGAATCTTTTTTTAAGTTCACTGAGTCCGTCAAGTGGGCTTGATCTGCGATGGGTCGCAATGAGTTTTTGGGGTTCAAAATTTAAAAGAAACTCGGTAACAAGCGCAAGTCCAATCCCTGAACTTGCTCCTGAAATAATATAACAACCATTTTTTTTAATGAGCATTTTTTTTACAGTTGAGACATTATTTTTTGTTCTAAAGTTTTATCATCAGGTTTAACAGATGAGCTAAATCGACCGATGACTTTTCCGTCTTTACCGACCAGAAATTTTTCAAAGTTCCAACCGATATCATTGCTGTCGCCCGACTCTTTGATCAAGTGACTAATCAGAGGGTGTTTCTCTTGACCCTTGACCACAGTTTTAATGGTTAAAGGAAATGTTACACCATAATTGAGTTCACAGAATTTTTTGACATCTTTGTTTTCTTGCGGGGTTTGACCACCAAAATCGTTGCTGGGAATACCAATAACCACTAAACCTTTCTCTTTGTATTTTTGATAAAGTCCCTCTAAGCCTTTAAGCTGCGGGGTATATCCACATTGAGTGGCTATGTTAACAAGCAGTACTGGTTTACCCTTATAGGCTGAAAGATCCATGGCCTGGCCACCAATAGAATTAATTTTGCTGTCATAAAATCCGGCTTCACTCATTGATCCTCCAAAAATTAAAAAAAATGTAATTGCTGTTGAGATGACTTTGTTGCTCATGGGGTTTCTCCTGTTAAAGATGTTTTAGCTCGCAACGCTCTGATGTGCATTCGTTTCTTCTTATATAGGGCCGAATATGGGTAAAAATAACATAACCCAAATCAAAAAATGGTCGCGTGAGCCGCCATTGGGTCATCTGTTGTAAGGGCTTAAAAATTCCAAGTGTTTTCCAAATCTCTACAAAACCATCGACTCCGGTGATCACATCTCCCTGAGAGGTTTTAACATGAAAGACCTTCATGACTTGTTCGGGATTAAGTCCTTCAATGTCGGGATTAAAGGCGTCAGTCGTGATGTCAATAAAATCAATCAGATTGTTTTTATCTTTGTGACGATAAATATCTATTTCTTTAGAACAAACAGGGCAGAGGCCATCAAAGAAAACCTTAAGTAGGGTGTTATCTTGAGTCAGATTCATAATCAAAACCTCTTTTCACTGTTTATAGTGTAGCAAGTGGTGTATAATAGTTCAAGTAAATGTGAACAAAATGGTGGATAAAGATATAAGTTATTGTTTTTATTAGGTTACTTGTCCACAGGCATTGGATCAAAAGTAGCCAAATCAAAGGGTTCTCTCCTCATGGGCTGAGAATCTAGATAAGAAAGATTTTTTAAAAAGCTTTGAATAATTAATAAGGAGTTTGCAAATTGAATACACAATTCAGTTCTCTTAAGAAAAAAGGTGTAGGCCTTACAGCATTAACGATCAATCGCTTGCGAGCTCTGGCTTATACTTTTGAAAGCCTTCCTTTGCCGATCATGAATCAAATTATAACCGGTCAAAAAATGCCCCAGATTTCTCGCGAAGATCAAATTAAAATCATTCAGAAGACTGAAAAACTAATGAAGCTTGATGCGCAAGATGCAGCCGATGGTTTTTATAGTTTGTCAACTTTGGCTCCTGATTTTTCAATGAATCATCTTTTTAAGTATCTAGAAATTTTAGCCGATGGCTCGATGAGTTCTCTAAGAAGAAGATTCAATAAAACAGCTGAATTCTCAGAAAAAATTGATGATCTTTCAACTTACCCTAAATACTACCAACGAAACTTTCATCATCAGACTGATGGTTACCTATCAGAAAAATCAGCGGATCTTTACGAGCATCAAGTTGAGATTCTTTTTCGTGGCTTAGCCAATCCCATGCGCAGAAGGCTGATTAAACCTATGAAAAATAAACTTTTTCAAAATAAAAAAATTAAAATACTTGAAATAGGATGTGGCACAGGTGTTTTCTCAAGGATTTTAGCTGAGGCCTTTCCCCAGAGTCAGATCATGGCCATTGACTTAAGCCCCCATTACATCAAATACGCAAAAGCCAAAAGTTTAGACTTTAAAAATATTGATTATATGGTTGCGGATGCCGAACACATACCCTTTAGGGATGCCACTTTTGATGCTGTTGTTTCTGTTTATCTTCATCACGAACTACCCTTTAAAAACAGAAAAAGTATAATTGCCGAAAGTTTGCGAGTCGTGACACAAGATGGATTTTGGGGTCTGATTGATTCGATTCAACTTAAAGACGATCTTGATCTTGATTGGGCCTTGCAGCAGTTTCCGATTAATTTTCATGAACCCTATTATACAAATTACGTCAAAAAACCCTTGCTCAATATCCTTAGTGAAGTTTCACCCAAAGAAGAGTTTACACAAGAAGTTAATTTGCTCAGCAAAGTTGTTTACCGAAAATAATGAAAGGTAAAAAAATATGTTAACCATCTTGAATTCTGAGTTCGACAAAATGGATAAGTATTACCGTACCCACTTGATCAATTGTATCTCGGGTCCAAAGGCTGCGATCCTTGTGGGGACAGTTGATCAAGATTGTAATGAAAACCTTAGCATTGTCAGTTCTGTGATTCATTTAGGGGCTCATCCATCTCTTTTGGCCATGATCATTCGCCCTCGTTCAGCCCGTCGACATAGTTTTGAAAATTTAGTTGAAACTGGGTTTTGGACTTTTAATCATGTGACTAAAGATATTATTAAAGAGGCTCATCAAACCAGCGCCAGATACGAAAAAGAGATTTCAGAATTTAAGGCCACGGGTCTTACACCCCATTACGAGGAAAACTTTCTGGCACCGTTTGTAAAAGAATCTCAACTTAAGATTGCTATGAAATTGGTTCAAGTGATTCACCTCGACGTTAATGATACAGAGATGGTGATTGGTGAGGTTGTTCAAATCCATATTGAAGACAGCTTGTTAAGACCTGATGGCTCTATCGATTTTGCAAACTCAAACAGTGCTGTGGTCACTGGTCTTGATGATTACTATTCGCTCAGTCCGATGGCTCGTTACTCTTACGCAAAACCTGATAAAGAGCCGCAGAAGATATAAACTTTAAATGAAAATCTCTAAGGGTATAAACATTAAATTAAGGTCCGCTGATTTTTTAAAGATTAAAAGTGTGAGTCAAAGTTATGAATTTTCATAACTTTTTTCAAACAAGAATCAGGCAATAATTGATTCCTGTTGATTGATCTTTTGATCTTCCTCATAAGGGATTCTTCTTTTCGGATTGATCAGACTATACACAACCGGCACCAAATAGAGGGTAAAGAAGGTACTCAATGTCACGCCACCAAGAACTGTGAGGGCCATGGGAATACGTGACTCGCTACCAGGTCCAATCGCCAATGCGGGCGGAAGTGCTGCCGCTAAAGTGGATGCCGTTGTCATTAAAATGGGACGCAAACGAACCGGACAAGCTTCTGTTAAGGCTTGATGAAGTGATAGTCCCTGATCTCTCAACTGGTTTGTGAATTCAACCAGAAGAATGGAATTCTTTTTGACGATACCCATGGTTAACATAATACCAATAGCACTATAAACATTCAGAGATTGATTGCCCATTTGAAGTGCAAAGAATGATCCGGTTAAACCAAAAGGAATAGCAAGGTAGACAATCAGTGGGTCAATAAAAGAATTAAACTGAATCGCCAAAATCATATAGGCAATAATAAGGCCTAAAAGCATCACCGTTATGATTTCTTGCAGTTTTGAATCCGGCGTTTCATTAAAACGAAGAAAATAACCTTCTGGCACTATAGTTTTTGAAAGTTCTCTGACTTTGGCTACAGCTTCACCCAGGCGAACACCCGTAGCGAGATCACTATCGACTCTCAGGCCACGAATACGATCTTGTCTAAAAATCTGTTGGGGTCCACGGGTTTCAACAACGTTGACCACTTCTATAAGGGGTAAAAGTTCGCCTCGGTTGTTACGTATTAATATGTCATCAAGATTTTTGATCTGGGATCTTTGATTTTCTTTCAGTTGAACCCAAATATCAAAACGCCGAGATCGATCAGTGTATTGGGCCGCGACCACACCACCGAAAGTAGAGTTGATGACAGAGGCGATCTCTGAAACCTCAACTCCTCGACGGATGGCTTTGTCGCGGTCGGGTATAATCTGAACCTCTGGTAACGTCAGTACATCATCGGATCGAGTGCCCACCATCAAACCACTATCCATCATGGCTTTTTGTAACTCAAAAAATATTTCTTTTTGTTTTTCTGGATCGGGTCCGTTGACAGTGAATTCTAGTGGACTGCCTCGTCGTCCGCCAAACGGAGAACCAAATCGATCGCGGATAAATATTTTTACACCTTTAACTTGTTTACTTTTTTCTCGAAGCTCATCGGCAATTTGAAACTGATCTTTATCCCGTTCGTGTCTGTCTTTAAGAATAATTATACCTGTGGCGCGGTTACTTTGACCACCCTGACCAAAACCACCGGCCGCTAAAAATTGGCGATCCACAGACGGGAATTCGGCAAGAACTTTTTCGAACTCTATAATCTTATTGTTAGTGTATTCAAGTGAAGTGCCATCGGGACCTATAAACTGAACAAAAATAGCACCACTATCAACAGAGGGTGTAAATTCTGTGGGTAATTTTTTAAAGCTAAAAAGTGAAAGACTAAAAAACAACAAACAACCTATTAAAACTTTACCTTTGTGGTTCAGTGCCCATTTTAAACTTTTGGCATAGGATTGTTTAAGATTCTCCATCGTTTTTTCAAAGCTTCGTCCAAACCATGTGGTTCTCTCTTCGAGTTTTAAAAACTGTGAACACCGCATCGGTGCGAGGGTCAAAGCCTCAAGCGAACTTAAAGAAACCGCAATGGCTAAAGTCAAAGCAAACTCTAAAAAAAA
>CAYMBT010000065.1:0-12135 GCA_964388755.1 uncultured Pseudobdellovibrionaceae bacterium
AAAACTTCCATAGTCAGTCGTGTTGTAAAGAAAAGTGAGATCAAGCTGAGTGGGAGAAACCACTTTACCAAGACCCCTTACATTTTTCTCGACATCGGCAAAAGATCTTGCCACAGCCTGAGCACCAAATTTTCCTTTGTTATAGCCAAGGGTAAAATTGTTTCTCCAGCGTGGACGACCAAAGCGACCAAGAACTTGTTCGGTACCAAACTCTTGATAAAAGGTCTCTTTATAATGACCCATGTAAGTTGATTCATTCACAAAACTAAAATCACCAACAGATGTGGGAAGTTTGTAAGCCAACTCTAAATCAACTCCGTTGGCTTCTTCTTGACCAACGTTAAAAAGAATATACTCGATTCGCTGAATTCGACCGGTGGGTGTATTACCATCACGAATGATATTAACCCCGTAACCAGCAGGTTTAGAAGCATCCTGCTCTTCAAGACGAAGGATATCATCCAGAGAAGCACCAATAGTATCTTCGACCTTGATGTACCACCAGTCTAAACTAATCGTAAAATTCTTAATCGGCTCGATAATGGTACCGAAGTTAAATGAAATAGATCTCTCTTCTTTAAGTTCAGAGTTATTGTCCTGAAAAACCGAATAACTTTGTGTGCGACAATCCGGTGCAGAAGGGTTTGAATTTCCAAGAGTAGGATCTTTACAACGCACTTGATCCACAAGAAAGTTATAACCTTCAATACGGGCGTTCATATTTTGTAGAGTAGGAGCTTGAAAGCCTGTACCCACAGAACTTCTAAAAGTCAGCCAACTGGTGGGCTGATAGCGAGCTGCAAGTTTAGGATTAAGTGTGCTGCCAAAATCAGAATAGGCATCCCCACGCAGTGAAAGTTGAAGTTCGAAACTGTTGGACATGATACCACTGAGCTCTGCAAAGAGAGAGTAGAGTTCACGACCACCGGCGCCCACAACACCCGATTGCATCATTACATCGCCTTGAATGATAGCATCAGCTCTGTGATCGGCATATTCAAAATGGGCAGCAGAAGCCCCAAAAGCAGAGGCCCAGTCGAAACCTAAAAATCCACCAAGCTCTCCATTGGCTTTAGCTTCAACCCAATTCACAACGGCACGATTTCTGTTCATGGCATCAATACCAAGACCCGTTGTGTCTCTCTTTGTGAGATCAAATGGATCATAAGTATTGGCGACAATCAAACTGCGCGCACCAGATACAGTAGCTAAGTTTTCTTCGTGATTTTCGTTGATATTGATTTGATTGTTAGCAGAAACATCCCACTGCCAATCCGAGTTTCCAACGTAACCTTTTAAACCTAAAATAAGTGCCCCGTAATAATTAAAATCAATACTTCTATTAATATAATCATCAAAGCGATGAAAGACTCGAGTGTCTCCACCACTGTAATCAGGCAAAGAATTCCAACTGGCCGGCGTTTCAGCACCAGTAAAACCCATTCCGAGAGATTGGCCAGGTGTATTTAAGGCATTAGGAAAGGTACTCTCAGCTCGTGAGTAACCCGTGATCAAAGTTGTATAAGCCGTTGTGTTACCAGAAATCTGATAAGAATAATCAGTGACAAAATCAACGCCCAAAGAAGGTAAGCTGACTTGCATTGGAGATACAGCTTCTTCACATTGGCCATCTTCATTTAATTCTTCACAATTGGGACCAGGGTTAATCCCGCTGTCACCAATATAGTTGGTTGAAAAAGGAAAGCTTTTATTAAGGTCTCTGGCATAATCAAAATCAGATGTACGGCTACCTTGAACGTATTGAACCTGCACACTTGTCATCAGGTTGGACTTCGCAGTTTGACGACCGTAAGCTAAACTTGTGAGATTTGTGTCGCTGCCGTTAAAGTTTGTCATATCGTATTTATTGGCGAAGGCAAAACCATCAAGATCTTTACGAGTAATGATGTTAACAACCCCACCGAGAGCATCAGAACCATAAGTGGCCGATGCACCGTCTTTAAGAATTTCGATTCTCTCGACAGCTGCAAGAGGTACAAAATTCACAGAGACTGCACCACTGGCATAACTGCTACCACTTCCAGGAGCACGCTGACCGTTGATGAGAACAAGAGTTCTTGCACTACCAAGACCTTTAAGACTGGCATCAGCCCCTGATCCACCAAAGGGACTCACCGTCGAATTTCGAAGGATGGCACCTACAGAGTTGAATCCCGATTTTTCGATCTGTTGACGATCGATCACAAGAATGGGAGATGGTCCTTCTATATCGGCTCGGCGGATATAGGATCCAGTGACTTCCACTTTTTCAACCCGACTATTACTTGTGGCTGAACTTTCTTCTTGAACAGTCTCTTGTGTCACAGACGTTGTTGAATCTGTTTGTTCTTTTGCAGACTCATCTGTTTCAGTCTGAGCAAAAGATAGGCTTCCTGCCATAAATGTAAACAACATGATAGAAAGAAATATTTTTAACATAGGCACCCCTTTGGTGAGGACCTTATAATCAATTGCAGTATTAAGTTTAACTACTTAACGCATATCTGTATAAATTACAGGCTAGGGAGGCAAAACGCCTCGTACTCAAGCACTAACAATAATTTAACAACTTTTTTGAAAGTGCGCTTTGACAGGCTCTAGTGGCTTCTTTTATCTTACCGTTTCAATATTGGGGGGCCAATGCTAATCAAACTTCTTTTCGTTTTATTGCCAATTTATAGCTATGCACAAAGTGAAGATATTAACGTCAGTCAAAGTGATCAAGCTATTGAAAAGGCTCAGGTTAAAGTCGAGAAACTCGAAGTCACTGGTTCCTATATACGTCGTATAGATACCGAAGGACCATCGCCGGTGGTGACTTGGGATAAAGAGGATTTTGATTCCGCCGGTGTGAGTACGGTCAATGACTACATGAGAGAATCCAACCTCTTTGAAGGTTCAACAGATTCTGGTGATCGTGACGGCTATTTTCGTTTTCGCGGTCAGCACGCGGGTAGCACACTTATACTTATTAATGGTTTAAGACTTCCTAAACTAGGTGGGCCTGATCGCGGCTTCTATACTGGCGTTGAAGCCATACCAACAAACATCATTGATCGGGTTGAAATTTTAAAAGATGGAAGCTCTGCCCTTTATGGTTCTGACGCCATGGCAGGGGTAATGAATTTTATCACTAAAAAAGATTTTGATGGCGCTGAGTACTCAACAAGGGTCACCGTTCCTGAAATCAATCAAGGTTTACAGCAAGAGCATAATTTGGCTTTTGGTAAAAGCTATAATAAAGGAAGTTGGTTTTTAAGCACTCAATATGTTGAACAAAGAGCCTTCACACAAAAAGATGTTGGCAACTATTACACCCGAGAAACTGTGCCTGCATCATCAGCCGCTACTTTTAAATTTCCAAACGGTGGCAAAGACAGTGATGTTAAAATTGCCCAAGGTTGCCCGTCAAATCCCAGTGACACCAGTTGTCCCACAGACTACACCGGCGTGGATTACATCAGAGAACCCCGAGAAAATTTGGGAACTCTTTTAACTGGTCGTTACGATATTAATTCTAATCTTAATATTACTATGATTGGACTTTACAACCGTCGTTCGAGAACCGACATTGGTCGACCTAACTTTGTTAACATCAGCGAAGAAGAAGGTAATAGTTTGCTTGATGTTTCACAAATTGGATCCAGTGACCTTAAACAAAAGTTAGCCGGTGGTAATCTAGCTTCTTACTCTGGTAATCCAATCGATGAAATCGGATTACGCCGAATCAATGTTATGCAAGATTCTTATTCGGCACAAAGTAAAGTCGAAGGTTACTTTTTAAATACCTGGAAATGGGATCTCAGCGGAAGCTATGCCTATTCTCTTGAGGAGCGTGACCATCAAAATGGTCTGCTTGATAAAAATATCGTCGCCCAACAACTTTATAATGGTTACAACCCCTCAAACTTTGGACAAAACTCTGGAGCCCTTGATTCGGCCCGTGTTCAAGGCATTGAGGCCTATGAGGCTTCACTGACAACAGCAAGACTTGTCACCACTGGTGAGCTTTTTGAAATGAGCGATCTTTGGGGCACGGGAGGGCCGGTTTCTATTGCTATGGGTTTTGAAAATCAATGGGAATCCACTAACGATGCCCATGACCAAATTTTAATAGATTCTGTGCTCAATCAAAACTTTGATCCTAACCAATTCGGTTACCGCTCAGTGAGTTCACTATTTACAGAACTTGTGGCCTACCCGCTGGATAGTCTTGAGTTTCAATTGGCTGGCCGTTACGACGGTTACTCAGATTTTGGTGGCACCTTTAATCCAAAAGTTTCATTAGGTTATAGACCATCCAATAAAGTTCTTTTTCGTACCTCTTGGGGAACAAACTTCAATGCCCCAAGCCTTAGAAATATGATTCAAAGAGATGTGGTCAGTTATGAAGACGTTCAGTTTTGTGATGTGAGCGACCCTGCTTGCCAAGAGACATTTACACCCATCACCCGTTACGGACAAAAAGGATTAACTCCAGAGCGTGGAGTGAATTATAATTTCGGGACGGTTATTCAGCCTGATAAAAAATGGACATTTACAATTGATCAGTGGAACTTCCAAGGGGAAGACACTTTGGCTGCTGTCAGCGACAGCGCTTACAATGCTCTATTTCAATCTATTGGTAAAGACGGCCTTGCTGATGCGGGTGTGACTTACGACATCGATGCTTCTGGAAATCCAACAAATATTCGTATGCCTTTTGTGACCAATATGGGGACTCGTACCATTCGCGGACTTGATCTTGGTGTGGCTTTTTCAAGTCCTGTTCGAATTTTTGGTCGTGTTATTAAGGCCCGCGCTGGAATGGATCATACGCATATGATGATTTACCAAACTAAAACCACTCCTCTTTCGCCTTTTTATAATCGTGAAGACTTAGACTGGAAAAACACACTCAGTGTTGGTGCATCCACTGTTCGTCACAATTATCGCTTAGCCGCTCGTAGTATTGCTGGAGTCACACGAAGAGCGTCTTACACACGCACCCATACTGAATTTGATTTTAACTATAATTATAAAATTCCTTTTTGGGATGGTTCATTTCAACTTGGAGTAAAGAATCTTTTAAACTCTCCAACTCCTGCTGATCTCAGCCGTGACTTTGTTCGTTTTGATCGTGGTTTTCAAGCCTATGCTTTTCAACCTCTCGGACGCAGATACTATATTGGTTATAGTCAAAGTTTTTAAGGTTTGTTGAGAGTTTCATAAAATAATCATCAGTCTTTATATTTAGAGATCAGAATAAAAAAGAACACTCTGATCTTTTTTTAAAAAAGTGATATTATTAAGTGGGTGACGACAAGTTCAAATCAGTTTCAAAATAGAGTTTTTTGTACGAAATTTTAACACCGCCCCAAAAAAATGAAGACAAACACAAAATCTATTTAAAATAATGGTTCATTTTAAGAATGGTCTTAAGCTCAAGGTCTGGGTCTCCGATAAAACTTGTGTCTAGTCGGGGTGGTCTAATGAGAAAAGTACAAAACAATCCTAAAATCGTTCAGTATTCAGTTTCAACCCTCATCGCTCTATTAATAACTTTGATTTGTTCTTGGGCACCGGCAGAAAGTCGTTGCGTTGAAATCGACTCACCAGAAAACGTCGCTCAAAAGTATCAATTATTCTCGGCTTTTCAAACCGGTTTTGATGGCTATCAAGTGGTTTGTGAAAATAAATGTTTTGGTAAAAAATCTTGCGAAGAAAACTGTCAAAATAAACAGGCTCTGGATTATCTAAAAAAACGCATGGATCAGTTTGTCACTCAAACCGAAGGTCTTCACTGCCCTAGCCTCACCGTTGTTTGCCTTGAGCAGTGCTCCCATTTAGGAGCATCCTGCGCACAAACTTGTTCACCGAACGAAACCATAGCTAAAAATCGCGGATAGTATCGGTCAATAACGATAACTGCCAATGTCTCAATTAGACGCACAGATCAATTTGATACAAATAAAAAATTCAAAATTGTATTTAACAAAATGAGACAATTTTCACTGTCAATCCAGTCAACAAAATTTAATTATTAGACAGTGAAATGTGCTTGATACCCAACAGATTTGTTCTCTGCTGGCCTAATCCCTGCAAAACTTGAAAAGTTATAAGGGGAAACTATGATCAATATCAATCGCTTCATTATTTTTCTGTTAGCTGCAACATCAATGCTTATATTTCAAAACTGTGGAGAAGTTGATTTTGCTGCAAGCCAAGAAAACTACAAGGCACTGGGTTCACAAGGTAATGATATTCAAGTGGACGGAATCACCGGTTTAGATCCATTGGATCAAAACTTAAACGGACCTGATCTTAATGGGCCAGATGCCAACGGGCCAGGTAGTGGTGGTAACGGTGGAGAAAATAATGATGGTGTTTCTAACGTTGTGGTTTTAACACCAGAACAAAGACAACTCAATTTTCCTGGTCTATCTACTGAACTGGTCCGAGTGATCATGAACAACAAATCCTGCAGTGAATCTTTTGTAGGCATTGATACCAACAACTATCCCAGCCGAGAAAGACAGACTTTTAATGGTCTTAGTAGTGCCTTTAGAACGGCCAATGTGGATAGTTTAAGAGTTGTTGGTGTGACTCGAACTTTGGCTGCAAAAAATATTGGTCAAGCCGATATTATTGGTATCCATGGTTCTGTGTGTATTGAAGCACAAGAGGTGCTGTCTTTAATTGGTGTTACTGGAATCGGTGGCCACACGGCCCTCTTCAGTCCCCAAGGTGTTAGAGGATCGGCCGAAAACCTTATTGGTGTCTCTGGAAATGATATGATTATCGTCAACTTTGATGTTCGTAGAATCACTGGGGCGGGACGCTCACTTCATCTCCATGGTACACAGGTCGAAGCTGTCACTGGCGTATTTGGAGAGATCCACCTTTATGGCGGAGCCCAAATTGGCAATATGAGAGGTCTGAGTCGTGGTGTCACCGTACACCCGTAATCAGTTTCATAAATGTTCAAATTATAAAAAAATTAATCCCAATCAGGTAAAGATTTGATTTCATACTCTTTACCTTTCAGTTCAAATTTTAAGCTCTGCGAATGGAGCATCATTCTTGGTGCTGATGATGGATTGCCATAAACAGGATCTCCTAGAATAGGCCAGCCGAGATGGCTGAGATGAACTCGCAATTGATGGGTCCGACCAGTAACAGGTTGGCAAAGTAGACTGTGATAGGTCTTATCAGGGGAACTCTCTATATATTTAAAATGGGTGATCGCTTCATCGCCTTTTTGATCATCACTGACTTTAAAATAAAAGGGATGGGTACTGTTTCGCGCAGGCACAAGTCTATTTTTAGTGGTCCATTTTGGGGGTGGTTTTTTGTCACCATAGGAGACTTTAGCCATATACTCTTTTTTTATTTGTTTATGTAAAAAAAGATCTGAGATCTCTTTATTCACTTCTCTTTTAAGACTCATTAACACAAGCCCTGAGGTTTCTCTGTCCAACCGATGATGTAAACCCACATAGGGCTCACGCGGTGGGAAATCCATTTTGATGGCTAAAAACAACCGAAGTTGATCGTAAAGATTTTCGTCATCAGACTTAAGAGTTTTTTGTGTAGATAGGCCACTTGGCTTATTAAGAACAATCCAATGGCTGTCTTGATGAATAATATCAATCTTTGGCTTTTTACTTTTTCTGTTAAAAATAGCGTAATGGGAACGGGGGCGGATGATCTTATTAAGTTCGTCGGTCAGACGTTGATTGATGTAAATCGCCCATAGTTTTGGGTTTTGATCCTCTTTTTGAATCCCAAAGGTCTTAAAAAATACTTTTAAGATATCTTTAAGCTTTTCGGGATTGTCAGAGGTTTTGCCTTCAAAGATCACTGAGGGATTATCCTTGTAAGATAAAGGTGCTTAAAAAAAACTTAAAGCACCTTTAAGAGAAAAACTAAAGAAGAGTCTGGTATAAAAACTCAAAAGTCAGTGCACGCATGCGAGCTGATTGCTTAAGATTGGCACTAGCGGCATGTCCGCCTTCTGTGTTTTCATAGTAAAGAAGATTTTTGTGGCCCAAGTTTTCCATTTTTAAAGCCATTTTACGGGCATGCCCTGGGTGAACACGGTCATCTTTAGTGGATGTGATGAGAAATAAGTCGGGATATTTCACTTCAGCTTTCACATTATGATAAGGGGAATAGCTTCTTAAATAACGGTTCATCTCGGGCTCCCTAGGATCACCGTATTCGGCCATCCAACTGGCACCTGCTAATAACTGTGAATAACGAATCATATCTAAAAGTGGGACATGGCAAAGAACTGATTTAAAAAGATCAGGTCTTCTGGTCATGACGGCGCCCACAAGTAGACCACCATTACTACCACCCTGAATCGCCAAACGATCTTTTGATGTCACATTGGTTTTAATAAGATCTTCGGCTACAGCTATAAAATCATCGTAGGCTTTATGACGCTTTGTTTGAAGGGCTGATTGATGCCACTTTGGACCAAATTCTCCACCACCACGAATATTAGCAATGACATAAAGCCCGTCTTTTTCAAGCCACAGTTTACCCACTAAATTTTTATAGGCCGGAGTCACCGAAACCTCAAAACCCCCGTATCCATAAAGAAGTGTTGGTGCATTTTTTTTGGCGATCACACTTTTTTTACCCATTAAAAAATAGGGAACTTTTGTACCATCAAGGCTTGTGGCCCATTTTTGTTCAACCACCATGCCCTGATTATTAAATTGTGCAGGTAATGATTTAAGTGCCAAAGATTTTCCATTAGAACTGTCGAAAAAATAAAGAGTTTCTGGTTTTAAAAAATCCTCTTGTTTAAAGAAAAAATTATTATCATAGATCGTAGCAGCAACAATACTCAGATGGGCCTGTGGAACAAGATCCAATGCCAAAGCTGGAAGAAATTGGCCTTGATTAAAGCCGATACGATAAACTTTTCCACGAACATTTTCTAGGGCATTGATCAGAATATAATCTTTTTGTAATTGCACGCCTAGAGTTGTTGAGTTTGCTGAAGGTTCAAAGAGCACAACAACATCAGTGGATTCAACTTTTTGTTTTTCGACCACGCGACGACTTAACGCCACAAGTGATCCCTTATTAAGAGTTTGACCACCCACAGACCAATCTTTTTTGAGAGCTAAAATAAAGTGATCTTTAAAATAACCACTGAGTTCGGCTGACTCTGGACTTGGAAGTGCCTTGAGCTGACCTTTTTCATAAACATATTCTTTACTGGTAAAAAAATCTGTTCTGTTAGAGATCATGGTGATTTTATTTTCTGCATTTTCAAGCTGATAGCCGTAAACAAGCATATCTTTTTTTGTACCTGTAAAGGCGACTTGGGCTTTATTTAAGTCCTCTCCCCGCTTCCAAATCTTAACAACTTTTGGATATCCTGATTCAGTCAATGAATCGGGACCAAAATCAGTGGCCACAAAGATTTGATCTTTGTCTATCCAGCTAGCATAGGTCTTTGCTTCTGTAAGAGTAAAACCATTACTAACAAAAGTTTTAGACTTAAGATCAAATTCTCGGATCACAGTAGCATCTTTGCCGCCACGGGATAAACCGATTAAACATCGACGGTACTCTGGAGCCAGACATTCTAAACTTTTATAAACCCAGTTTTCCTTTTCTTTTTTGGCGAGCTGGTCAAGATCAAGAACCGTTTCCCACTTCACATTTTTATTTTTATAGCTGGAAAGTGTGGTTCTTCTTAAAACTCCGCGCACACTTTTTTCGTCTTGCCAGAAGTTATAAAGAGATGGGCCCAACATGCGAACATAGGGAATCTTGTCTTTACTTTGCAAGATCTCTAACGCTGCTTTTTCAATTTTAGAAAAATCTTTAGCTTTGGTGAGTTGAGCAAGACTTGTTTTATTTTTTTCTTCAACCCAGCTGAGGGCCTTTTGACCTTCAACCTCTTCGAGCCATACCAGTGGATCATCTTCACCAAGAGAGACTTTTTCTTTTTGCGCGCAGGATATAAAGATAAGAGATAAAACAAAAATAGAGAGAATGTGTTTGGTCATAATGGCGAACCTCCAAAAATTGAATATTAAGAAGATCGCCAAATTTTGACGGAGGGTCAATAGAGTTTATTCTTCATCGCTAAAGATAAACTCGTAAGCCTTCATAAAAGCTTCACTAAAACCATTCTTACGATCAGCAACCATGTCGACATAGACATCCGGTGTCACTCCGAAGTTTTCAATCACTTGACCATTGGGGGTCAACATCATGGATTCTGTCAAAGAGAGTCCTATTTTACTGATGGGTGAAAGACCATGTTGCACAACATTTCCACCCCCACCCATGGTCTGTTGACCAATCACAACACCCATCTGGTTATCTTGAAAAACAGAAGCAAAAATATCGCACATGGAGACACAAAACTCATTCACAAGAAGTGCAACTTTCACATCATCTTTAAGCCCAATAAACGGGTTTTGTAAGAAAAATGGATCAAGGACTCGAACAGATATAGGACGTGAAAGGCTTAAGCCTTGGTTTTTGTCTTGATTCATGTTGCGTACAATTTGTGAAGCAATGGTTTTAGCATAGTCGTCTATTCCAAAAGCGGCTTGGGTTTTAAACGAGTTAAACCAATTGTTATTGAGTTTCACTTTAATCGATGGAAACTGAATTTGTTTTTGACGAATCATATTTAAAATTCGCATTCCATGGACAAGAGACCCACCGCCATTATCCACTAGATCAATCACCACACTTTTAATTTGTTTATCTTCAATAGCTCGAATAGCGCGAACCCATTCGACGAGAATCTTATCTTCTGCAGGAAAACTTGTAAGCTGAATATAAGCATAAACTTTTCCTTGATCTGTAGTGACCATCTTGGCGTTAAAAAGGGGCTGATCCATCAGATCTGTCACTTTAACCGACATGGGTAAAATCCTGTTACGTAAAGCCTGATTAAGACCACTGCTGGCCTCAAGGTCTCCGCTCAAAAGGGAATGGAGAACTGGATTAAACTTGGTCATACGAAATCCAGTTTTCATAATCCATTGCACACGATCTGTGAGTGCTTCTATAGGAGTATCAAGAAAAGAAAAAATCTCTTTGATCTGGTGGTAACCAAAAAAAGCGAGGACCAAAGGATTTTGGGCTAAAGTTGATTCTGGGGTTGGTAAAACTTCATCATTGGAATTGTCACCCTCATTAGGTGTTTGCTTGAGTTGAAAAGCTAAAAGGTCTTCTTTAATCCAAGGTAAAATAATATCAAACTTCATACTTCCACGAAGGACACTTAAGGTGATTTCATCCTCTTTGGGAAGAGCCATGTCATTGGATGTACGAATAGCAAATCTGAGGGCCGCAGTTGAGAGATTAGTTTCATCTTGTCCGACATCAATATAAGGAACGATTTCGTTTTTAAGGTATCCATCCACAGTTTGGGAGTTCACCGCAAAAATAATATCTCCTGGAATGAGAGGTGCTCCCGACCCTTCTGAACCTTTTAAGGGGGCCGTGATTTTAAGAGACTCGACTTGCACTCCGTCCATAAGAGTTTTCGTGCGAATAGTGGAAAAGCCTAAATGGGCCACATCGGCGTATTCGGGCAGTAAACCATTGTTGAGCTGTTGGGC
Organism: uncultured Pseudobdellovibrionaceae bacterium; assembly: GCA_964388755.1. GTDB lineage: Bacteria > Bdellovibrionota > Bdellovibrionia > Bdellovibrionales > JAGQZY01 > JAGQZY01. The sequence goes on from CAYMBT010000065.1 coordinate 11,592, forward strand.
CGCCACATGGGGATCTTTCATAAGGTGAATGCATTTTTGAAAAAGAGCCAAGAACTCTTGATTGGTCATTTCGTTTTCTGACTGGGTGATGCAGCTCTCTTTGATTGTACTAAGATCAACCCCAAGGTGGCTCTTTTTAAAATCATCGGGAGCATAATTGTGTTCAAAAAGTGTAAAGGCCCACGACATATCAGCTTTGCGTTCTGCGCTGGACATTTGATTGAGTGGGAGGCCGCAACCAGAAGTAGAGATCACCAATAAAAATAATAAGCAGCTCAAGAAATTGAGTTTCATATTTCCCCCCGGAAAAAACTCAAAAGTCCCCACCTTTGAGTGACTATTAAGTCCCAAATCCATGAAAAAATGACAAGTTAATAATTCTTTGGCTGTGAAGAAGTTATATTTATGGCGACATAAGGCGCCGCACCAATAACGGGTTTAAGCCTATTGCATGGGCATGAAGACTTAAAGTTGCCCTAGAATACATATAAATCCATTTATAGTCTTTTATGATCAACGAGCCACTTTAATCGGCCACTGATTT
>CAYMBT010000066.1:0-12072 GCA_964388755.1 uncultured Pseudobdellovibrionaceae bacterium
ACATTTGCTGTTATCGCCACAATTTTTCAAAACTGTGGTGGTCAAGAGGTTGGTTTTACCCAATCGCTCACTTCAGAAAACCCTTTTGGTCGTGGGATGACTCGAGTTGTGAGTGTTGACCCTAATCACGAAAAAAATAGACCGCCCATTCATTTAACCACAATTGTTGATAACTCTTTTAGTACTTCAGAAATTCATGAAGATTTGATCAGTGGATTTTCTAAAGCCATTGATCAAGTCAAAGGTTTTAATGTGGTCTCTAGCCTTTACACAACCTCAAATCAAGAGGGCAGTGATAAGTCTTCAACGATCATTAAAGATATTCTTAGCTACACCAATGATCAAGGTAAAGAAGTCATCCTTGACCCAAGCGAGATCTCTTTACTTCCGCCCAATAAAAACTATGTTGAAAAGAAAATTTATGGTTTAGCGCCCTCTTTTTTTCCAGGACAAAAATCTTTGTCCTATTCGTACAACAAAGATGATTTTGAAAACTTTAAAAATATCTATTCAGATTCTGTGGCAGCCCTTGGTGTTGATGGTGCGGACACAGAAACCGGTCTTTGCACATTGATTAAAAAGGTCGAAGACAATAATCAAATCTCTGATCCACAAAATAAGGCTTATCATATTTATGTTCTGGCCACTAACGAAGACGATTTTACCACTTTGGAAAATTGTCCCATTGAATCCATTCGTGCCAACGAATTTGTACAAACCTCAACTACCAGCAGTTGCTCGGCCAATGACCCCGAATGCCAGTTTGACTATCAAATTCAACAAAACGGCACAACAAGCCAAACTGTTCGTTTAGAATATCGTAGACCCCGCGCCACCGTTAAAGTTTCTTATGCGGGAGAGCGAATCAGTGAAGTCTATGAATACTTTAAAGAAAACGCTAGTCACGCTATCAGCTTTGAAAAAAGACAAGCGACCTATCGATACTCTGTTGTTAAGTTTTGTTATTATGATGGAATCAAAAGTCCATGTCGTTCCAGTGAAAATCCATCCACCTATAATTTCAATCGAAATCAAGTTCTTGCTGGAGCCTGTAATTTTTCAGGAACAAGATCTTGCAGTGCGACCGACCAATCAACAGCCATGGGTCTTATTAATGGCCTCACGGCCACTGATATACAATCTTGTCAGGTCAGTTGTACGGATACTTGGGTCGGTCAAAATTTACCAGTCAATTCTATACCCAACCGCAATTCACTTTGTACTCAAGCGACGGCGGCTTGTGACTCTACCGAACTATCCATTGTCAGTAGTTTTTCGGCCACACCTCAAGCCTCTATTCGTAATTGCAGTCATACCTGTACGGCCGGAAGCGAGAGAAAAATTAAGACTTTGACCAATCAAAGACAATCTTGCACAGAGACTCAAAGAGTTTGTACCACTGATGAGGTTCGCACCATAGCAGCCCCTGATCTTGGACTTGGGACGAACGTCAACCTTGTTACATCTTGTAACTACAGATGCACCGAAGAGATAAGATCTGGTTCTCGCAACTTATCAACCAGTAAGCTGGTTTGTGAAAGCACTGATACCCGTGCATGCACACAAGCCGATCGCGATTGGCTTGTGAGAACTTCAGGCTTTCCGTTAAGAGCTGATAACCTCAATACTTGTTCGGTCAGTTGTGCCGAGGATTTTCAACAACAAACCGCCATTAATTTGCCTAATGAAAATGTCAGCCAGTGTGTTGCTACCATTGCCTGTCAAGATTCACACAAACAGCTAGCCGCCAATCAATTTGGTGGATCGATCGATCAGGTGAACAATTGTAATATTCGCTGTACAGAGAATACGAGCAACAACAAACCAGCCTGTGTCCTTAATAACAGAAACGATGGAAATCTGTGTTCTTCCCAAGCTCAGTTGACAAACTTATGTTCTCAACAAGGTGCGACTGATTTAAATATCACCAGTTGCTCGCGCTCGGGTGGCCGCAAAACCATAACAACAACCACTAAAGAGGTTAGACCAGCAATCGTAAAAAAACTCAGTGACCTTAATGGGGTTGATAGCTCTAAATCTATACCGGGTATGATTGCTGATCGTTTGAAAGCCGTTCATGGTCCTAAAGGGTTTTCTGCCAATGCATTTATTTATCCTACAAACGACCCAACTTGTTCGCCGCCCCCTTATCTTTCGGTGGGTTCAAAATACGAAGAATTGGCCCAGGCGCTTGGACCTGCTTTATCAAAAACCTTTCCGGTCTGTGTGAATGATTATTCTCCAGCCCTAGATTCGTTGATCAAAGTGGCCATAGAAAGTGTGTTAACCACCTTTAATCTTGATATCGACGAGGACGAACAGGTCTTTAGAATCTTTGCCGTTTATAAAGATGGCTCTAAAGAACAGATTCCAGAGACCGATTATCAAGTCTTTAAACAGACCGTGTCGTTTAAAAGCAAAGACGTGATTAAAGATGCAGAGTCACTGGAGTTTTCAGTCTGGAAGCCCTAAAGAGGGCTTAAGGGCCATGAGAGAATCCCATATGGCCCTTTAGCTTTTTAAAAAGACAGGGCCCCATTTTTTACCCTCGTAATAAATAAATCAACTTTCCCCGTGGCCTATTCAGTAGTATGAAACTGCCATGACCACCACCAATCAGCCTCCCTTTGACACCCAAAGTGTAGAAGATAAGATCTCTTTTCTTCAGCAGCTCGTGAACGATCCCACCTTGCTTGGCGAACTGACCCAAGAGCAAAGAAAATCCCTTTTGGTGGCCGCCGGTCAACTTTCAAGGCCCGATAAGTTTGAAATCCAAAAACGCTCAAAGGCCATAAAAAAGAAAAAGCAACGCTTGATCACCCAGAATGATCGTAGAGCCAGAGCTCAGACCGGGATTCGCTCGGCCAGAACCCTAGAGGTTTTTACGGCTCCTTTGCAGCTGCCCATGAATCGCTGTGACTTAGATGAAGAGTCTTTAAAATTAAAGTCGGCCAGACGCTGTTATGTTTGTCGTGCTTCGTTTGATCAACTTCATCATTTTTATGATTCGATGTGTTTGGACTGTGCCGAATTTAATTATCAAAAAAGATTTCAAACCGCTGATCTTTCGGGACAGGTGGCTTTGATCACCGGTTCGCGCTTAAAAATTGGTTATCAAGCGACAGTGATGATGTTACGCGCGGGTGCAAAGGTGATTGCGACCACTCGCTTTCCTAATGATTCGGCTGTGCGCTTTGCCAAAGAATCTGATTTTGATGATTGGAAGCACAATCTTGATATTTATGGCCTTGATTTAAGACATACCCCCAGTGTCGAAATCTTTGCTCGCTACTTCGAACAAAAATACGATCGACTTGACATTTTGATCAACAATGCAGCCCAAACTGTTCGTCGTCCCCCAGGGTTTTATTCGCATATGATGGATATCGAAAGTCAAAAGTTTGAAGACTTTAATTCTAACGAACAGCTTCTTCTTAAAAATCATCACCAATTTGTGGGCGAACTGAATAGTTTATCTGATTTTGATATGACTAAAGAAACAGCTTTGCCTGTGGCTTGGCATGGACAGTCTGCTGGTATTGGTATCCGGGCTTCTGCTCAGCTCTCTCAGATTCCCTATTCTTTTGATAACTCAATTACTGCGGCCGAAGTCTTTCCCCAAGGAAGGCTTGATGCTGATCTTCAACAGGTGGATTTAAGAAAAACCAACAGTTGGCGTTTAAGAATGGGTGAGATCGAAACTCCAGAGATGCTTGAAGTTCAGCTTGTGAATTCTGTGGCCCCTTTTGTACTCTGTAATCGTTTAGTGCCAATGATGAGACGGGATTACACTGGCAAAAAACATATTGTGAACGTCAGTGCGATGGAGGGCAAATTTAAACGCTTTAAAAAAGAAGACCGCCATCCACACACCAATATGGCAAAAGCAGCCCTTAATATGATGACCCATACATCAGCGAGCGACCTTGCCTTAGATGGTATTTATATGAACGCGGTTGACACCGGTTGGGTGACTGACGAGGACCCAGCTCACTTGGCAGAACTTAAACAAGACATCCATGATTTTCAGCCACCACTTGATATTGTCGATGGGGCTGCCCGGGTCTGTGATCCCTTTTTCGACGGCATCCTTACAGGTAAACACTGGTGCGGAAAGTTTCTCAAAGATTATCGTCCTATTGATTGGTAACTTAGTGAAATGAATTTGAAATGAAATTCAAAAAAAAACCGAATTGAAGTCAATTCGAAAGAAGACTCTTACTCAATAAGTTCAAAACGTTTTTCACCAAGTTCATTGAATCCGACAAAGAGATCTATGGGCCTGACCCAATAAGTGCCTAGGTCATTTTGATAAAGGCACTGGTAATAAACCATTTCTTCTAGGGTTTCGCTGTGACGAACGATTTGTAAAACTTTATAAAGCTGACCTTTATAATGTTTGTAGGTGCCGCCAATTTTTAATTTTTCCATAGATAAACCTTACTAGTAAAGAAAAGATCTTAAATATTTTTGCCCTGTTTTACCATCTTCAAGAAAGAAAATGGCCTCTTTTTTTGTGGGGCCGTTTTTAAGATGGGCACAAACATAAATACTGGTGCTTAAATAAAAGTAACGACTTTCTTTTAATTTTTTTGCGCTGCAATCTTTAAATCCGGCCAGCTCAAAATTATAAACAATCAACCAAGAACTCAACCGATCTTTTTCAGCCTTGGGGGCATTGGGAGAGATCACCTTGTTAACACAATTTTTAATAAGATGGGGTTTATTTTTTTGTTCAAAACATTGAAAGTATTTTTTAATCAGCATTTGATTTTTTGTATAACGAGCAGGGGTCTTTTTTTGAATCTGACTTTGGGGTTTTGTTTTTGCATTGGGTTTAGCAAAAACATCTGTAGAAAAAGAAAAAAGCAGAGCAGAAAAAATAAATAACAAGATGACTTTAAAGGCGGGTTTCATTGCTGACCCCCTCTTCTTCAGTGGCCATCATGGTATGTTGGCAGCTCGGGTGGATGACTCGCGCCCTTACAAATTCATTGGGGATGTGATTGACCATATTTTCACAATCTCTCATCACCACGGGACAGGTGGCCACAGTGACATTAGTGCGTCTTTGCAAAGCTCTGACATTTTCATCGACCCTTGATCTCATGTTGTCATTTCTGTACTCAGAGCAGTTAATGGATTCATCCCATGAGGGGTTTACGTAATCAGACCAATTGAATTGTTTTTGCTGCTGCCAGCGGTTACCCACACAGCGAAAATAAGGATTATCACCATCGGTAAGATTCTTCCAGAAAAGGTAGCCAGAATAATTGGCGGCCATGTCACCGTAGGATTTTATGCCTGCTGGTTGAAGGCCATAATGATTTTCTTCTTCAAAGGTGCCAATGGCTAAAATCTCTTCAAGACTTCCGCCTTCAAGTTGCTTTTCATAGTACTCATAACCTTCAGTCATAAAGTGTTCAATTTTGTCAGTACCGATTCGAACATTGTTCACTTGAACAACTGGCGACAGGCCCGTGATACCCAGTAGTCGAGAATAAACTGGCGAAAAGTTAGAATAAACCCCAATGCCATCGGGTAAACATCTTGATACTTCACTTGATCCATCAGCCCACGAGCCAATGGTGCCTAAAAACGGTGAAGCAATAGCTCCTCTCATGGCCGATAAAAGTTCTGTACGATCACAACCCATGAGCGGTTGTGGTACACCAGGGCTTGATGACCAGCGCTGGGTAGCTTCAGTAAAATCCGTAATATTCTCGGCCGCCATCAAAGCCCTGATTTCTGGTTCTGCAATAGAGCAATCTTGCTCGCTCAGCTGATCGTAACCCGTATTTTGAATGCGTCTTTGGATTTCGATGTGATTGGGTTTGCGGTGGGTGGCGACACCCACATTGACTACTTCGTTCATGCGACGATTGACTTCACGATTCAGAGCCGCCGTTGAATCGGTTAAATTTTGATAGCGGCAAGTAAAGTTATCAGACTCCCAGGCCAACGTCATAATGATCATAAAAGAGAAGAAAATCATCTATCACTATTAGAGCATAGATTTTTAATGAACTGAAAAAAAATAACGGATCAGTCTAAGGTTTATCCGCCTGTTTTCTTCCAAGAGATTTTAAGAGAGTCTAAATGGGCTGTGACTTGGTCGATTTTTTCGCCATGGATTTCTATGAAGTTTTCTTTATAGGTTCCGCCAACGCCGAGGGATTTTTTTAAGCCTTTAGCCAAGTCTTCGCACCATTTTTTGTTTTTAGGGAGTCCAGTGATCTCGATCACAGTACGTCCCTTGCCAGAAGTCAGACGACGGACCTTAAGAACCATATTTTTAAGATCCACGGTGGATTTCATCAGAGTCTCTTCACGTTTTTTTCGTAAATCGCCCTCGTCGTCAGACCATACTAATCGTTTATTGCTCATAGACTGATTTCTTACACTTTTAGCAAGACAGGGTCAAAAAAAAATCATAGGGTGTTTTTTTAAGATGAATAGGACTTTTTAAGAATGATTGAGCGTAGTCTCAATTTGAGTGAGTCCTTTTTTTAAGGATATTTAATATGACAAACATTTTTAAATTCATTGTTTTAACAATTGTAATGAACCTTTTTTGTTTAAACGCTTTTTCTAATGTGGATATCCATGTTGATAAACGATACAAACACCTTGAGGCTTTTTACCAAGATCTTCATCAATATCCCGAACTGAGCAATCAAGAGATTCGTACAGCACAAAAAGTGGCTGATGAGTTTAGATCTTTGGGACTTGAGGTCACAGAAAATGTGGGTGGCCATGGTGTTATTGGAATTCTTAAAAACGGCCAAGGGCCTACAACACTAGTCAGAGCCGATCTTGATGGCCTGCCGGTGCCAGAAGACACAAAGCTTAAGTACTCCAGTAAAAATAATGGTGTGATGCATGCTTGTGGTCATGATTTTCATTTGGCCTCTCTTGTGGGTGCAGCCTATGTCATGACCCAAACCAAAGCGAATTGGCGCGGCACTGTGATTTTTATAGCTCAACCAGCTGAAGAGATTGGTTCTGGGGCTCAACAAATGATCAAAGATGGATTAAAAAAACGAATCCCAAAGCCTGATCAGATTATTTCGATGCATGTGGGTGGCAATTATAAAAAAGCGACACTGGGGATGGTCTCAGGTCCCGCTTTTGCCAACGTGGATTCGGTGGATGTTTTATTTAAAGGTAAAGGGACTCACGGTTCTATGCCCGAAAAAGGTGTAGATCCTTTTATTTTAGCGGCTGAATTTATTTTAAAAACCCAAACCCTTTTAGGCCGCGAAAAACCAGCGGGAAAGCCTGCTGTTATTTCTGTGGGAGCGATCCATGGTGGTGTCAAACACAACATCATCCCTGATGATGTTAAAGTTTTACTGACGGTAAGATCTTATCAACCAGAAGTTAGAAAAATGATTTTACAACGCCTTAAAGAAATTGCAGTTGGAATATCTCAAACAGCAAAGGCTCCAAAAGCTGAAGTCCGTTTTTCTGAAGGGACTGATTCAACCTATAACGATCCAAAACTAGGCGAGCGTCTTAAGGCCATTTTTATAAAAAACTTTGGTCAAGATAAAGTCATCGATATTGAGCCCACTATGGGTGGCGAAGATTTTGGTGTTTTTGGCACAAGTTTTAATGTGCCCTCTTATATGTTTTGGGTCGGAACAAAAGACGAGAGAAACCCTAGTATTATCAATCACTCGCCCCATTTCGCACCGGACTTTGCTAAAATTGCACCCCTCGCTGTTTCTGCATTCTCCCATGCACTTCTTGATCTCCATGGTACGGGGGCCAAAAAATAATCAAACTTTAGTCATGGGCTTAAGGAGCATCGGCTAGAGCTTGATCCATGAAATCTTAAAGGCTATATCAGCTCTATGAAAAAACTGATATTTGCCCTTATTCTGATGTTTCCCATTTTTGTATACAGTGCGGGACAAACTTTAACCATTGAAAGACTTTTTGAGAGCCCAGAGCTTGATGGTCCCAAATTAATGGGACTTAAGTTTTCGCCCACCGGCCAACATCTCACCTATTTAAGTCCTAAAAAAGATAACTACGAAGTTCTTGATTTGTGGGAGTTTGATTTAAAAACAGGGCAACCGCGAAGGCTTGTGGATTCTGATCAACTTAAATTGGGTGAACTCTCTGAAATCGAAAAAGCTCGACTTGAACGAATGCGCATCACCCGAAAAGGGATCACCGAGTACTTTTGGTCTGAGAAAGGTGACAAAATTGTTTTTCCTGCGGGTGGTGAACTTTATCTTTATCGCTTCAATAAAGCCCTTGAGCCGCTGACTCAAAATGAGGGTGCAGAAGTGGATATTAATTTTTCACCCAGTGATAATTATATATCCTACACCAGAGATCATAATCTTTATGTGATGGACCTCTCCAATAAAAAAGAACTTTCGGTGACAACATCAGGCAAAGAAGGCTTATCTTACGGCAGTGCTGAATTTATTGCCCAAGAAGAAATGCACCGTCGCGATGGCCATTGGTGGTCTAAGGATGAACAATATCTTGCGCTGACCGAAGTGGATGAGAGCCCAGTTCAGCTTTTATCCCGCTACGAAATCAATGCCGACGGCGTGAGTATAACGAAACAACGTTATCCAGATGCGGGTAGTGCAAATGTCAAGATTCGATTAGGCTATGTCGCCGTAACAGATCTTAAAAATGGTAAAAATCAAATTCAATGGATTTCCCTTGGAAACAACAAAGACATCTATTTGGCCAGAGTCCATTGGACCCACGATGGACAACTGATCTATCAAGTTCAAAGCCGTGATCAAAAAAAGTTAGAAATCTTTTCTTTTGATCCTCGCACCCAAAAAAATCAAAAAATATTGCAAGAAACCCATAAACATTGGATCAATCTTCACGATGATTGGCATTGGCTAAAAGAGAGTCAAAATTGGATTTGGGCCTCAGAGAAAACAGGCTATAAACATCTCTATCTTATGGACCGTCGTGGACGTGTTTTAAAAACTCTGACCCAAGGTTCATGGAATGTTTCAGAACTCAATGGCGTTGACGAGAAAAATGGATGGATTTATTTTACCGCTTCCATAGATTCACCGCTGGACCAGCATCTTTACCGTGTCTCAATGACTGAGCCCCAAAAGCCTAAAATGATCACTCCACAAACAGACAGCTGGAATTCAGTGATCATGGATAAAAGAGCCGAGCGATTTGTAAGGTATTACTCGTCTCCTCAAACTCCGACTCAGGTTTCATTGCACCATTCCGGTGGCGAAATAATTTCAAAACTTCTTAATAACGAAATTGATTCTAAACATCCACTTTACCCTTACAAAGAATCGCTGGTTGTGCCTGAGTTTGGATTTTTTAAAGGACCATCAAAAGAAAACATTTATTACTCTGTCTATAAACCTAAGAATTTTGATCCTCAAAAAAAATATCCATTGATTGTTTATGGTTATGGTGGCCCGGGTGTAAGGCTAGTGGGTCGGTTCTGGTTGTCTCGTATCAGCTTGTTTGCTCAAGTCCTTACCCAAAAAGGTTTTGTGGTGGCTGTTTTTGATAATCGAGGCTCAAAAGGACGTGGAAGAAAATTTGAAGATGCACTTTATCGATCTTTTGGAACTGTTGAAGTTGAAGACCAAAAAGCAGGTGTAGAGCATTTAGTGAAGCTTGGGTTTATTGATCAAAAGCGCGTGGGCTTTTACGGCTGGAGTTATGGTGGATACCTGTCCCTAATGCTTCTTGCAAAAGCCCCAGAGACTTATAAAGCAAACGTCTCTGTCGCACCAGTGACTGACTTTGCACTGTACGATACCCATTACACGGAACGCTTTATGGGTCTGCCAAAAGAGAATAAAAAAGCTTACAAAAGGGCCAATGTTTTAGAGTTTGTACCAAAGATAAAAGGACATCTTTTAGTGATGCACGGTATGGCCGATGATAACGTTCTTTTTACCAATTCCACGATTCTTTTTAAAAAGTTACAAGAACAGGGAATTGTTTATGAATCAGTGACTTACCCTGGTTCAAAACATGGGATCAGTGGAAAGCTCAATCAAACCCATGTTCATAAAACCATTGTTGATTTTTTTGAAAGACGATTAATGAATTAGAAATTAATTTTCTAGTGTCTTATGTTTAAGAATTCTATGAACCTTTAATTGTTCCCTAAAAAGGACATTAAATTTAAATAACAACCGGAGAGCGTCTATGGTTAGTGAGAAATGTACCCAGTGTGGATCTACAAATATCTATCACGATGGTCTGATATGGACTTGCCCTGAGTGTTCCTATGAGTGGACAGACAGTGACTCTTCAAATAATAATTCAGAAGATTTAATTATTGATACCCAAGTTAAAGATGCTCATGGCACTTTATTAAACACGGGTGATTCTATAATTGTTATTAAAGAACTTAATATCAAAGGCGCTTCTGGTTCGGTTAAAATTGGTACAAAAGTTAAAAATATTAGAATTATTGATGGTGACGACGGTCACAATATAGCTTGTAAGATTGATGGCATTGGAGCTATCAACTTAAAATCGGAGTTTGTCAGAAAATCCTAATATCGAACTATCTCATGAATTCACAGTTTCGGTGAGCCCTTGATTTTTTTTGAATCATATTATTTTCTTAAAACCATGGATTGGCTGATCGCCTTTCCGACATTGGATAGGGCTTTTTCGGCATTTTTAAGGTCTTTCCATTTCTCCACACAGGCGACAACAATCAGTGTTTTTTGATCCTTAAATTGGATGATCCCATTATCACAGACCCTAGCAATTTGTGTCCCGGTCTTATGGGCAAACTTTGTGGTTTTTGCTAAGCCCTCTTTGATCCTGTGAGTGCCAGTGCGACAACGTAACATCAATTGAAAAAGTTCATTGGATACAAACGAGCTTACAGCTTCTTTTTTATAGATGAGATTTAAAAGTTCTGCAAAAGCACTGAGGGTAGAACTGTTTGAACCTTTTTTGTAATAAGCCTCAAAAGCGTCTTCGATGGATTTATATTTAAGCTGTGAGGGCTTTACTTTTATAAGACGAGCAAATTCTTTATGGCGAGCCTTATAGGTTTTTTGAGCTTTAATTTTTATGTAATCATTGGCCGTTAATTGAAGGGCTTTAGGATGAAGCTCTTTAAAAGCTTGTCTTCGAACATCCAAAAGACTGGTAATAGGTTTAAAACCTTTAGGAACTAATTTTTTGATAGTCCCATTAATATTATCAATGCCAACCAAATCAATTAAGATATCAGAGGCGGCATTATCACTTTCTAGTAGCATTTGATCTAATAAATAGCGAACTGTTACAAAAGATCCTGGTTTTAAAAAGCTGACTTCACCAGCACCATCGCGTTTTTGAGTGGTAGTTATTTTAACTTTTGTTTCGTAAGATATTTTTTTGTTTTCAATTTGTTGAAGAACTTCAAGGGCCACAGGGACTTTTATAGTGGATGCCAGATACCAATCCCGATCATGCTGAATGCCCACAGAAACATTATTGTCCGGATCAAAAACATAGACACCAAGCTCACCGTCTTTTAAATTTTGACGACTTTGTTTGAGACTCTTTTCAAGAGAGTCCATCCAGGGTTCAAGATTATTTTTTTGAAATGGACTTTTAAAAAAAGAGCTTGATGGCTCGCGACTGGCACAAGAGGCTAAACTCACTAAAACAACTAAACTTAGTATGAACTTCATTTTTTAGCCTTGAGCCCCAATGCGTAACACCAAAGGATAGTTAAAAATATTAACAAAACTGTCAACCAAAGGGCTGAAGCGTAATCAATTTTATGTCTAAAATCCAGCAAGTAACGGTAGCCCACAAAGATGATAAAAATATGAAAGACAAAGGCCTGCAGCGAATGTTGTCCTATCCAAACAAAGGGTCGTAAAAACTGATGAACAGGTCCTTTAAATAATAAAGAAAGACCTAAAATTAAAAAGGCTCCCGCAGAACTAAAGATAGAAAAATTAAGCTCGGGTGGATGTTTGCCACCATTACTCGCTATAGAGACCAGTGATTGATAAACGTGTCCAAAATTTAAGTATATGAAGCTGATAAAAAGACAAAGGCTTAAGCCCATAAAAGCAAAAGGGA
>CAYMBT010000067.1:0-11737 GCA_964388755.1 uncultured Pseudobdellovibrionaceae bacterium
CACTCGGTCACGATCAATAAGGCATCGGCATTTTCGCAGGCCTGATAAGCTGAATCAGCTAAAGTAAAAGGTGTTTTAAAATAACGTTGGGCTGATAATCCAGCAATAGGATCAAAGGCCACAATCTTTGCACCAAGGGAAGTTAACTTTTCGATCACATAACTTGCAGGAGCTTCGCGAACATCATCTGTTCTGGGCTTAAAAGAAAGTCCCCATAAAGCAAAAGTTTTTCCTTTGACATCACCCATTCTTTTAATCACTTTATCAACCAGCACAGTTTTTTGTCTGTCATTGACTTCATCTGCCGCTTTGACAATACCCATAGAGCAGCCATTTTCTTCGGCGGTGTGGATCAAGGCCTGGACGTCTTTAGGAAAGCAGCTTCCACCGTATCCAGAGCCCGGGTAAAAGAAAGCGGGGTTGATTCGAGAGTCCGAGGTAAAACCCGCTCGAACTTCATCGATGTCGGCTCCGACTTTGTCGGCGAGGGCTGCAAGCTCGTTAGCAAAACTAATTTTGACTGAAAGAAAAGAATTGGCCGCATATTTAGTCAGCTCTGCTGACGTGTTGGACATAAAAAGAATGGGGTGACCGTTACGAACAAAAGGTGCGTAAATTTGCGACATGACTTTTTTAGCATGATCAGACTGGCACCCCACAACCACGCGGTCGGGCCTTAAAAAATCATCAATCGCAGCACCCTCTTTTAGAAACTCAGGGTTATTGACAATCTCATGAGAGAGATCGGATTGCTGAGAAATAAAAACCTTTATTTTTTTGCTGGTTCCAACAGGCACTGTGCTTTTAAGGACGATAATTTTGGGTGTGGTGGCCCCTTTACAGATGTCTTCGATCACTTTAAAGGTGGGGCCAAGATCGGCACTTCCATCCGACTTCTCGGGGGTTCCTACAGCGATAAAAATCACTTCGGCCTCGTTCAAAGCTTCTTGTAAATTCAAGGTAAATTTAAGGCGATTTTTTGAGGATTTAAGGATGTCCTCAAGGCCGGGTTCGTAGATAGGGATTTGCCCGTCAAGAAGGGCTTTTATTTTATCAGGGTCATTATCCACGCAAATCACTTTATGACCCGCGTCGGCAAAACAGACCCCTGCGACAAGGCCTACGTAACCTGTTCCTACTACTGCAATATCCATCATCTTTACCTTGGCAAGAGTCCTTATGAGAGCTTAGATACTATCCTCGTATGGTTATCAAGGATTCGCAATTGAAGCAATGGCTGATGCCAGTATTAAAACTGCTGGTGGCAATTTTACTCATCTCCTGGCTGATTCGCTCGGGGCGTTTTGATCTATTGGCACTGAAAAAGATCAACACTCCGTTTGTGTGGATGGTGGGGGTATTGATCTTCTGCGCAGTTTTGATTTCAAACTCTTTGCGTTGGATGATTCTTCTTCGGGCTGAAAACGTCAGGATCTCTTTTTTTGAAAGTTTAAGGCTTTCGCTGATTGGGACATTCTTTAATTTCTTTACCCCTGGTGGCATTGGTGGGGACGTGGTGAAAGCCGGTTATCTGATGCGATCTTACCGCGAAAAAAAATGGTTTATCGGTTGGAGCATCTTAGTCGACCGCATTCTAGGAATGCTGGCACTTTTACTTTATTCCGCAATCACGGGTCTGTTTTTTTACAAGCAGCTTCAACCCGATCTTCAAACCAGCTTTTATACCTTAAGTCTTTTTATTTTACTGGGCTTTGTGGTTTTAGTTTCAATCCTTATTTTTAGCCCCAAACAAAAAATCGCAGAACTTTTACGAAACCAACCATTTTTAGAGAAAGTTTTTATCCCTCTTTTTTATTTTTTTCAGAAACCGCAAAATGTGGTGCTGCCCTTTGTTTTTAGTCTTATTAGCCAAGGGCTTGTGATCAGTCTGGGTATTTTTTTAGTTCATCACTTACAACTAGAATTACCCATTTGGATGGTACTTTTGATTTTCCCATTTGGCTTTTTGGCCACCGTTTTACCCATTTCTCCGGCGGGTATTGGTGTGGGGCAAGCGGCTTTTTATTATCTTTTTAAACGAATTGCTAATAACGGCGAGTTTGGTGTTCTGACCATCACCTTTTTTCAAGCCGTCCAGTTTTTAGTGGGCCTTATCGGTGGTCTTCTTTTTGTGTTATATAAGAAGAAAGAAGAGGATTAAAAATGGATCAGCGCACTCGAATGCTCTCAAGCTCAATCAACAAACTTCTGCGTCGCGGGGCTGATCGCAATATTCGCGGTATCATCAGTAAAACCCACGATGCCGACGTCGCAAGTCTGATCGAGTCCCTCGACACCACAGGACGGGTTTCAGTGTTTCAATTGATCCCGACTTTAGATAGACAGGCTAATATTCTCAGTCACATCTCAACCAAGTTTCAACTCGAGCTGGCCCATGTTCTTGAAATCGGCAAGCTGCAAAAAATCCTGCGTGAAATGGAAAGCGATGATGCGGCTGATTTGATCCGAAACCTGCCAGAAGACCTTTCACAACAGGTTCTTAACGGTCTTAACAAAGAAGAGCTTCAAGAGGTTGAAGAACTTTTAAGTTATTCTGAAGATTCTGCCGGTGGGATCATGAGTTCTGAATTTTTAACCTTGAACGAAAATCTGACCGTTCGAGACTCCATCGAAAAAATTCAATCCATGGAGGAAGACCTCATCTCTTTTTACATCTACGTTATAAACGACGCCTCAAAGCTTGTCGGTGTATTAAGCCTTAAACAACTGCTGCTCTCGCGCCCCAAAGATGTACTTAAAGAAATTATGCTTCCTGATGTGATTTCTGTGACTGTTCACACCGATCAAAATGAAGTGGCAAAAATTGTGGAGAAGTATGACTTTCTCTCGCTTCCGGTGACCGACGAAAACCAAGGTCTTGTGGGTGTGATTACTGTGGATGACGTTATCGACGTTATTCGTGAAGAGGCTGCCGAAGATATCCAAGCCATGGGATTTGGTGGTGCGGATCTTGATGAATCCATTTGGGTGCATTTTAAAGCAAGACTTCCTTGGTTGTTTTTAGCTTTTACGGGTGGGGCATTTTGTTACACCCTTTTATGGTTTAGCCTTTTGGATTTTGATATGAAAGAAACCCTTCTCAGCGGAATTTGTTTGCTGCCGATGAGCTTTTTTTTAGTTTCAACTTTAAGTTCACAAACCGTGACCACATTGGTGAGTTTTTTAAGAACCGAGAGTTCAAAGTTTGTGGGCTCTTGGTACGAACTTAAAAAAGAACTTGTGGTCAGTCTGAGTATCACCCTTCTTCTGAGTTTGTTGTTTGCTTTAGTGAATATCACAATCCAAAAAACTTTGGTGATATCACTGGCACTCACCCTTGTGCTGACACTGCAGATGATTTTTAGTATTTTGATCTCCATGCTTTTGCCACTATTTGTGGGGCGCCTTAATTTTGACCCCATCGTATCGGCACCACTGGTGAGCATGATCCTTTCTAACGTCGTCGCCGTGGGCGTGCTTGTTATGTATTATGCCTTCTAATCGATTTCTTATTTTAAGGGCTCAAACTTTTAGAGAATCAGATTTGTTACTCGATGTCTTAGCCCGTGACGGTGACAGGCTGACATTGACGGCCAAAAATGCTCTTAAAAGCCAAAGACGATTTGGTGGTGGTGTGCTTGAGCCACTGAACTTTGTAGAGATTTTTTACACCCAAGCTCAGTCAGGATACAATTATATCCAAGAGGCAAAAATCGTAAAAGCTTTCTCTGGTTTGCGCTCAAGTTATAAAAGATTAGAGTGTGGTTTTTATATGCTAAAAATGATCTCTAAAGGGACTTTTGATGGCCTTAAAGACAATCAAAAAATATTTGATCTTTTAGGCAATAGCCTCGCCAGTCTGGAGACCACCGAAGAGATTGAAAAATTAAAAATGCATTTCGAGATTAAGTATCTTTACTATCTGGGATTTCTTGAGCCCCAGCCCGAGCTTGAAGCTTTTATTTTAAAACCCATTCGCTCTCACATCGAACTTCAATATGACGAAGCGCTGGCGCGCTCTCTTAAAGGGATTATTCGTAAGCACTTCTTAGAGATTCAGATGCTTAAAAGCAGCGACGCTTCTTTTTAAATTGAGTCAAAAAGTAAGTGATCAAAATCAGATTCTTTTTTTATTATTTTTGACCCATGCAGCTTCATCCTGTGGAAGCTGCTCTTTAAAAGAGTCTTAATAAGAAAATGAAATGTTCGAAATAATATTAAACTTATTGTACTGATTGGTCGTGGAATCATTGATGATGTATGAACCCATCAAGTTCCAATTACAATGGGAATTGATTCTTTTAGAAACCCCAGTAGAAAATGTGTAGTTGTTATCTGTTCTGGTGTTTTCATAATTAGCCAAATAAAAGCCAAAGCGAGAATTCCACATCCACTGATCTAGGATTGATGTGATATAAGTCACACCTAAATCCACACGATTAAAAGCGTAAAGGGCCGCTTTGGCGTCATTGATACGGTATGAAAAATCAGGGATCAAATAACGTTCAAGATCTTTATTGAGAATAAAGATGCTTGATAACCTTAATCCTCCAGAAATTGAATCCGCACTTTCTTCGTCGCCTAAAATATTTGAATCGTTTGAACTGAAACTCCAGTCACCTTTAGCGATCCAATTTTTGTTAATGACAAGAGTGTTGTTAAAGTTGAGTTTTATAGAGTTGGTGATCGTAGCATTCCCTGTGCCATCGAGATCCATAAGAATGGTTTCATAGCCTGGGGTCAGATCAAAAAAGTATCCTTTTTGCCCCAGGGTGCCCCGATGGGTCCATGGAACATCAAAACCGATAACAGTGGGGTCTGCGGTCTCGCCGATAGGGTTTGAACCAAAGTCAGTGCCAAAGCTTTTCAGCGTCATGAGATTAATCATCACTGAAACCTCGTCAGTGTCCGAGTAGTAAGGGCGAAGGCGGGTAGAGGTCTGAGCCAGAAGCCTTACGCCCTCTGCACCAGTAGCGCCCCCTTGTTCCCGGACTTGGTCGTTGGCTAAGATAATATTTGAGTCATACATCAGGCCAAAGACACCATCGATAAAAAACCAGTTTGATCTTTTATCATCCAGCTTTTTTCGATCACTGGCGTATTCAATAAATTTTTCGGCTCTCTCGTCCATTTTTGGATCTTTTGAATTGTCCAAGACATATTGAAAGGCGAGTTTTGATTCTTCGTATTGACCCATTTCTATCAAAGACGAACCTTTGTAAAAGGCAGAGGTGGCTGCAAAAGAGCTGTCTTTTGTTTCGATGACTTTATTAAAATACTCAACCGCCAGGGCATAGTCTTTGAGTTGAAAGTAACTCATGGCTAGATAAAAATCTTTTTCAACCTGTCTTTCTTTGGATGGTTTTGATAATTCTAAGACGACGATCGCTTGGTTGAATTTTTTATCGCGAAATAAACTGACCCCATACTGTTCGTAGATGTCTTCGTTATCAGGCGCAAGGTCAGAGGCTTTGTAAAAGCTGTTCATAGAATCATCAAATTTTTGGTTTTTTAATGTTTCGACCCCTGTTTTAATCAATTCAAAGGCTTGGTTTTTATTTTTCTCAGCCGTAGATTTTGACCAAGCTTTTGCGTTTTCTTTGACACCGTTTCTTCTTTTCTCTTCCACATCTTTTAAGACTTCACGCATTTCTTTGTTCTTAGCGTTGATGGATTCAAGGTTTGTTTCGTTGGCTAAAAACAAGGATTGTAAAGTCGATGTATCGATCACTTTTTTAGTGACTGCTTTTTCTTGGTTAGCCACTTCAACAATACTAGCACTCTCTGTGACATCAGCCGTGAGTCCTAGTTGTTTTTTATAATGGTTGTAAGCTTGTATGGCGGCTTCACGGTCATCAAAGACGTCGATCACATAGCCTTTTTGTCTGAGTAAGCGCATCAAAAAAGGTTTTCTTTTAATGGTTTTGTCACGAATCAGATTATTCATGATTTCTAAGCGACGATCACTTTGCAACATGGCTTGGGGAGCCGAGTAAACTTCGGCCTCGATTTCACTTTGCTTGATAGTACCCACAGGGTATTCAACACTAAAAAGACCAGAATCGGGCTCGGTTTCAGTCAAAAAAACTTCAATCAAATCACCGGTATTACGATCTCTTAAATAAAGATAGCCTTGATCGATTTCATTGGATTTTTGATTCCAGGATACTTTCGAGTAAAACACAGAAAAAGGCTTAGAGTTTTTAATGACCGCTCTTTGTTCGCTGTCTTCTTTAAAGACGTTCATTCGCTGGCCTTGGGCAAAAGAGAATTGAAAAGACAAAAGTAGACCAAGGATGATTAAAATAGACTGCATGCTGTAGACTCCAAGTTGTATCGCTTTTAAAGAATCAGACTCTTCTGTTAGGCGAGACTCTCTATAAAAAACTTATAGAAATAGTCTAAGATGTTCAATGGTTTAAGACAATAAGCCCGAGGTCTATCAAGTGACTAAAGACTGGGCTTTTAAATAAAGATTATTGATTAGGCAGACGCGGAACAATCTGCACTCTGACGTTTTTATTTAAAATAGCATCGTTACATGTCAGACACTCTGGCAGAGGTACAACAACCGGATTAAGGTTGGGGATTTTCGGTGGTTCTGTAAAACCAAGATCACCACCCGAAGGCATGTCTTCTATTGTTGGTGGGGGCAGACCCATAGAATCACCTTCGATAGAGGCTGGTTCACGTGTTTCTCCAGCCACTGGGCCCGATGGACCATCATTAGAACTCATGTCACCACCACCGTCATCACTGACGGGTTCATTGGGGCTTGTAGGTTCAACTTCTTTTGAGTCATCGGGTTCAGCACCATCATCTCCACCCATAGAATCTGGAGCATCGGTTGAAACATCGCGAACACTGGGCTCAGAAACATTGGTTTCGCGATTCATTCGCGCCATTTC
The DNA here is from genome assembly GCA_964388755.1 of uncultured Pseudobdellovibrionaceae bacterium. Taxonomy (GTDB): domain Bacteria; phylum Bdellovibrionota; class Bdellovibrionia; order Bdellovibrionales; family JAGQZY01; genus JAGQZY01. The sequence continues at coordinate 6,909 of CAYMBT010000067.1, forward strand.
AGATTGTGCAACAGGGCGTGGTCGGCTGGCTCTTTGGCCTATTCGATTTGAAGTCGCGTGCCCTGGTCTCACTAAAACTTGCACCACAAGTTGTCCGCCCTTCATTTCACCAACCGCAACCTCACCGGTAAAAGTCACAACTTGTGACTTTCCGCTGGCGCGATCAAAAGAGGTCAAAAAGTCAGTACCACGAACTCCGGCCACAGCGGATTTGGTTTTTACACGGTAATGATTTTCTTCGTTATCTTTGTATTTTTCTTTAACGTTAGAGCGCATTTTTCCATAAAGAACATTAAGCAAAACTTTTTTCTCGCCCTTTTCAGGATTGTTAGCATAAACCTCAAGTTTCATTTCTGTTTCTGGCGATAAATTGATTTCGTTTTTATCGGCCATCACAATTTTAGCTCTAGAATCTGAACCCGTTTTAACACTGTCGCCTTGGCAGATTTTTTTATTAATTCTCGCCTTCGTGTAGTCGGCTTTGTCTTTTTCTTTGTAAGTCACATCCCCTTTAACCACACTAAAGCGACCACAATCTGCGGCCCAAAGATTAAAGCTAAAAAGAAAAGTGCCAAGAAGGATTAAAAATTTGGACATAAACGACCCTCACGAAGAGTAAAATGTTTTATCCTTATTCATCGGTTTTTTAAATGATAACTTAATGATTTTAGGGGCCTAGGTTCAATTTGAAACAAAATTAATCTTATTTATTCAGATCATCTTGAACAATAATCTGATCACACAGGGTCTTAAAGTCAGAACTGACAACTAGGGGTTTAAATACGCTGGTTGAAGGTGATTCAGTGCCGTTGATAAACGCTGTTCTTAATTGGGACTTTAGACCTGCCTCAATATCAGTCATTCGATCGCCCACCATCCAAGATTGATTGCGATCACCATCAAATTCTTTAAGTCCCAGTTCAATCATACCTGGATTGGGTTTTCTCATCCAATGATTGGATTCAACAGAGTAGGGCGCATAATAAAATGCCAATATCTCGATGTCGTGCTCGGCAAAATCCCGTTTCATGTTTTGGTGAATTTTTTCAAGGTTTTCTATGGTGACAAGATTTCTGGCGACACCCGATTGGTTTGTGACAATGATAAAAGAGTAACCCTGACTTTTAAGTTTTTTAAGTCCATCAAAGACTCCGGGTAAGTATTCAATTCCCTCGGGATCATTGAGGTAAATTTTATCAATAATTAAAGTTCCGTCGCGATCAAAAAAAATAATTTTTCGCATTCTCTCTCCAAGGCTTGGGCCTTAAAACAAATAACACAGCTGAGTGTTAATTCAAAGTCACCTTATGCCTGTTTTGAGTTTCATTATTTTGATCGGATTAAATTATTTTTTCGAGAGGGGATGAAAGCGCTCTAGTGTTCTCGCTAAATGATCCACATCCAGATGGGTGTAAAGCTCTGTCGCTGCTAAACTTTCGTGACCTAAAAGCTGTTGCAAGACTCTGAGGTCGGCACCACTGGTCAATAAATGGGTGGCAAAACTGTGTCTTAAGGCATGGGGGTGAAGAGGTTTAATGAGACCCGCCAATCTCCCAAGACTACGAATTTTTTCGTAAGCCGTTCGAGTGTGTAGGGGAGAGTCACCAAACAGAAAGCCCGCTTTTGTTGTCAGATGGGGTTTTATTTTTTCTAAAACTCCAAGAGGGATAATCACAATACGTTGTTTATTACGTTTGCCTAAGACTTTAATGTGGCGCTGAGAGATTGAAATGTCCTCTTTTAAAAGTCCACAGGCTTCAGAAACCCTGAGTCCACATCCATAAAGCAGATAAAATAAAAGTTCGCTTTGTTTAAGACTCTCATTTTGTTTTTCAAGGTTTAAAAACTCGATCACCGCCATACATTCATCCACCGAAATAAAGTGGGGGATTTTTCTTTGAACTTTCAGCGAGAGAATTGAATTTTGCTTAAGTTCAATTTTTTCTCTCTCTTTAAGCCAAATCAAAAACCCATTAAGGGCACTAAATGCCCTCTTTTTAGACTTCTGTGTGAGATCCTCCATGGATCTTAGGCCCTTTTGAAGGCGAACTTCCCATTCGGTGGCCAAAATGGCTTCTATGCCCTGCTGGTGGCCGATTTCGTGCCATTGAACGTTATAACTGGGGTGTGAGTTGATTTTTGGCCCACTGATAGTACATTCGTGCTTAATTTGAAACACTTGCAAAAGATCCTTATTATAGGCTCTTAAAGTATGAGGGCTCAATTTTTTTTCAAAATCAAGTGATTCTAGATATTTACAGATAAAATGTGGGATATTTACGGCGCTCATCTGTGCTTAATTTCCCCTTCATTGTAAAAATCTTTATGGTCTTGAAATAATTGTTGCAATTATTACGCGCCCTATATATACTCCGTGTCAAATTGATACAGTGTATCAAGAAACAACAAGTAAGGTGGTACGTATGTCAAATACAACGATTCCTGGTGGCCCAATTGTCTCAGGATCATCCAATTCCATTTTATCGGCAGATCGTGTGATTCACAAATCTGACCTCATGAAACAGGTCATGAGGATGGTCGATCGAGTGGCTCCTTCTAACGCTTCGGTTCTGATCCTTGGTGAGAGTGGTACAGGTAAAGAACTTCTTGCCCAGGCCATTCATACTAAGAGTCAACGCCGAGACCGTCCCTTTGTCGCTATTAACTGTGGCGCACTCAGAGAGACTCTTTTAGAGAGCGAACTCTTTGGACACGAGAAGGGTTCATTCACAGGTGCCTATACTAAAAAGATAGGCCTTGCTGAAATGGCGTCTGGCGGAACACTTTTTCTCGATGAAATTGGTGAACTCAGTCCTGGTATTCAGGCTAAGCTTCTTCGCTTCATCCAAGAGGGTGAAATTTATCGCGTTGGTGGAAAAGAACCGATCAAAGTTGATATACGTCTGATTTCGGCCACAAACCGTGAACTTGATGCAGAAGTTATGAAATGCACCTTTCGTGAAGATCTCTATTATAGAATCAACACGATCACGGTCCATTCACCCCCTCTTCGTCGTCGTAAAGAAGATATCGTCCTTTTGGTCGAGCATTTTCTTTCAAAAAATACGAGTCGCATTCTTAATCGCGGACGTAAGATGAGTGACGAGGCCATGGCCATACTGATGAAGTATGATTGGCCAGGGAATATTCGTGAATTACAAAATCTTTGTGAGCGTTTGCAAATTTTGGCTGATGGCGAAGTCATCATGGCCAGCGACCTTCCAGAGTCTATAGTCAACCCAGACAATCGTATATCTATGGATGAGTACGATCCAAGTTTGACTCTTCATGAACTTGAAAAAAGACACATCATCAAGGCCCTCAACTATTTTGAAGGTAATAAAACTCAAGCGGCTAATGCTTTAGGTATTACAATCAAAACACTTTATAACAAGCTTCATGAGTATGGTGAGTTCGAAAAATTTGCTATTCACACTAAGCCGACCAAAAAAGCCTAAGAAACTTTTTTGTAACGTCTAAAATTAAAAAAGGAGCCTTAAGGGCTCCTTTTTTTTATTCTTTTTTTAAGAATTTTATTTTGACTTAGAAATAACTTCCGTCGTCGTCTTCATCTTCTTCATCGTCTTCAAGATCATCAAAAGGATCCGCTTCTGGATCATCAAAAAGATCATCTTCTTCAGTTTTATCTTCTTGGATATCTTCTAGGTCATCAGACTCGTCGCTGCTTCCAAGGGTGTCCATGTCTCCACGAAGTTCTTCAACTTCATCAAGATCATCAGTAACGTCGTCTTCAAAAAACGAAGTTTGTTTAACCTTTTCTTCAACTTTAAAGGGATTGCCAGTGACCACAGTTTTTGGTGACTTCGAAGAAAGTATCTCCTCAAAAGAGGGAACATCAGGCTTTTTAATCACCTTTTCTTTCACTTCTTTTTTGGGGGCGACCACTTTCTTTTCGACTTTTTTAGGGGCCGCTTTTACTTTTTTAACTTTGGGTGCAGCTGCTTTTTTAGGAGCTGCTTTTTTGACTTTTTTCTTCGAAGCTACTTTTTTAGCAACTTTTTTGGCCTTGGCTTTTGGAGCTTTCTTCTTTTTGGGAGCTGCTTTTTTTGCAGTGGCCTTTTTAGCTTTCTTTTTTGGGGCCGCTTTCTTTTTGGCCGCTTTTTTTGCTACTTTTTTTGCTGGTTTTTTTGAAGCTGCTTTTTTCTTTGCAGCTGGTTTTTTTTTCTTTTTTGCCATGGATATCCCCCATTGAGATTCAATCGTGAAACAGGCTTATTTTCGATAATAGGGCAGAATTGTCAAAAAGAAAGAATATTAACGCACCTCAATCATCAACGTCGAGGTTTACAGACAGGACATCTGTATCAAAGAACAAAAAAAGTTAAAACAGAAGGGACCCCCATGGCCCCTCCTGAAAACGGATATTAAAAATTAACCAAGCAGTTGTAGAGCTAAGCTATTCTTCTGATTGGCTTGAGCTAACGTTGCGGTGTTAGCCTGCATTAATATTTGGCTCGAGGTCAAATCAGCTGTGACTTGAGCAATATCAGCATCGCGGATACGGCTTTTTGCAGCAGATAAGTTCTCTTCGGTTGAACCTAAGTTAGAAACTGTATTTGTAAGACGATTTTGAAGTGCTCCAAGGTTGGCGCGAACACGGTTTACGCTTGTTTGAGCGCTATCCAGTTGTTCTAAAGCAGACTGTGCACCCACTTTGTCTGTGTAGTCTAGACCAGCCAGACCCAAAGAGTCTAATGTGGTCACGTTACCAGAACTATCAAAGCTGATACGATCGGCAAAGTCGTTATTAAAGATACCCACTTGAAAGTCAAAAACAGGTGTTGATCCATCAAGAAGCTTGGTTGTTC
>CAYMBT010000068.1:0-5636 GCA_964388755.1 uncultured Pseudobdellovibrionaceae bacterium
CCATAAAGCCAAAGAAATCGATGATAAAATCGAAAAAGAGCAAACATTGAATGATGAGCAAAGTATTGGTGTCAAAGAGGGTAATATGGTTTTTCAGCAAAAAGTGGATATGGCTGAAGAACTCAGAAGATTACAGATCGGGGTTTATAGCTTAGAAGACCGCGTTTACGGAAATCGCAAATATGGTTCCAGCGGTCTTTATGGCGTTCTTAAAAAATGCCGTGCCGACGTTGTCAGCCCTAAAAACGGTGGTGACGGAAAATTGATGTGGACCGAGCCCATAGACCGAGTTTCTGATAAAGAAGAAGAGTTTGATATCGGTTACAATGATAAAGATAAAATTGTTGGTGTATCACAAGAGTTCCTTAAGGATCGCTTGAATCGTTTTAAAGATTATCAAAGAGTTTTGCAAAAGCGCGAAGACGAGTATCAAGATAAAATTGATATTTGCGAAGCTCAGCTCAAGTCCGCAAAATACAACAAAGCCCAAGCCGAAAAAAAATCACAATAAGCTTTTTCTGTTGAACGCTACCGCCTCTCGACTATGGTCGAGAGTGCCAGGCTAAAAAAGAGTGTCATAACCCTTCTCCCCGGGCTATGATGAAAAAAGATCGCTGATGATCTATTTTGGGGGGGCATTAAGGTCATGTTAAAAAATCTTTTAGGTCTGACCCGACGTAACGAAACTCCAGAAAATAGTTATTACAAAGCCATTAAAGCATACAAAAATAACCCTCAGCAGGATTTTTCTCGTCTTAGAGCTGAGATCGGATTAGCCGCGGCCACTGAATACGCCCATATTTATTTTTCAAATCTAAAAACCAATTTAAAATTTAAAAGGGAACTTGAAATTCATTCTTTTGAATACAATCAACTCAATTCTCAGGTGGATGTTATTATCGTTCCGCCCCCCCGTGCTTTGATCAGTGATGAAGCCTACAAAAGATATATAAAACCCCTTTCTGCTCTGGTGACCAGTTGTGGATTTGCCCATGTCAGCATTCTTGATCTCAAAGTGGATTCAGTCCTTGAGGGAGCTCGGGGACTTCATAAACAGGTTCAAGAAAAAATCAGAGGGTCAAAAAAGTTTATCATCATTTCAACATCCTACGGATCTGGAATTGTTCGAACAATGATGGATCATGCCAGTCAGCAAGAGCTCTCAGCGATCAAAGGTTGGATCAACTTATCGGGGCTCATTTTTGGATCACCTCGCTTTCACTGTTCCGATAAAACTTTTTGGCCCCAAAAAAATTCTCGCTTGCAGCGTAGTTTTTCAAGCGAGCAAACCTATTTTCTTTCGCCGTTTAAGGACTATGGTATTCGAACGGTTCACTTTTTGGGTCTTCAGTTGGGTTCTGAACCCAGTGAGAATCGAAGCGAAAGAGAATTTTTAAAAGCCTGGGGACCTAATGATGGACTTGTTCCCTTTTATCGCTATCAAAACCTCTCACAACCCGTAGTGAGTTTTGCCAATGAGGGGCACTGGATTTCGATTGTGGATCATGCTTCTCTTTTTGTTAAAACTCTTTCATCTATGGTGAGTGTTATACCTGTGGATAAAAGAGCATTGACCATCGAAAGCATCGAATCTGAAATTCCAGAGATCACTTTTATTTAAATGTATTATCGGCCAATGATTTTCATCAGGCGCTCATAAACCCTTTGTTGTTCATAAAAATTCTGCACGCGCTCAAGAGCGTTATGAGCTTTCTTTTTTCGCAGATTCGAGTCGTCAAGAATGATTTCCATTTGAGTTTTTAGGGAGTTGGCATCTTTGGGTTGGGCTAAAAATCCATATTGGCCATGGCCTAAAATTTCAGGCACCCCACCAGCCTCAGTGGAAAGAACCGGGACACCACTGGCCATGGCTTCGACAAGAACAAAGCCAAAAGTCTCGCGGTAAGAAGGCATAACAAAAAGATCAAGGTTAGCCATAAGCTCTTGGGGATCTTTTTGAAACCCCAGAAAACTGACTTGTTTTTCGATTTTTTGGCTCGCCACAAATTCTTTAAGTTTTTGAAAATAATTTTCTTGTTCAGCCTCGCCGCGTGTGGGTTCACCCACGATGATCAACTGTATTTTTTGACTTTTTAAACACAACTGAGCAAAAGCTTCCAACAGTTCTTTTTGGCCCTTTTGTTGATCGATTCGACCAATGACCGCGATCAGAAAATCATCCTCTTCAAAACCCATTCGTCGTCGAAAGGATAAGCTTTTAAGTTGGGGATTAAATCTCTGGGTGTCGACAAAGTTGGGGATGGTTTTATACTTATGTTCATCGATAGGTAGGTAGGGTAGAAGGGCTTTTTTTTGCCAGTCCGTCAGTGTGCAAACATGATCAAGCCTTTGATAAACGATTTGGTGTAAAAAATCTTTTTTCTTCACCCCCACAAGCATCTGAGTAAAGCCAACCAGCTGTATGTCTTTCATGCCCCAAAGGGCTGGAGTCACAATCCAAAGGTCACGTAAATTTTGAAGAATCACCACATCCACTTTTCTATCCTTAATCAGTTTTCTAAGGCGATAGGTAAAGTCCGGCGAAAAATAGTGGGCACTCTCCCATTCAATGGTTTCTAATTGATGACTTTTTAAGTTTTGGCTGAGGGGTGATTCTGGTGTACATACGTTAAGGTTTTTATGGCCGTTTTCCTGTAAAATTTGATTCCACCGGGTGACAGCCATCTCGAGGCCTCCCCAGCCTTCAGAGAGGCAAATATGCAGAAACTGTAAACTCATAAAACAAGACCTTCTTGCTTCAGTAGCCGACCTTGGGCATAAATTCTTCGATAGAAGGGTAAAAAACGAATCCATGATTTATTGTTTATAGGGCTATCATTCTCATAATTGTTGCAATGTTTTTGGGCTTTCATTTTGACTTCGTTCCATAATTTAAATTGTTGCTCATAAGAGCTTTCAAATAGAAATGTGGGATTCAAATAAGGACTTCCCCAAGAAAAAAAATCTCTTTTTTTATTAAAAACCGAACAAAAACCGACGGGAAGACTAGGGTGTTCAATTAAAAACTGAAAGCTTTCTGGAGAACTTAAGGGGTTGATCAGACTTGAAAGTTTGTCATAGTATTTACGAATTCGATTAAGATCATCTTTTTTCAGAGGATGATGGATTTTATTTATCTCACTGGCTTGAATCAGGCGACCATTTGTAAAATCAATTTCTTTTTCAAGTAAAGAAATTCCAGAACGATTCAGTTCAAGCAGTTCTGTGCTCAGTAGGAGCTTTGCAAAATGGCGGATGGGTTTTGTGGTGTTATGGATATCGCTTGGACCTGACCAGCGTGCGTGGTTCATCAGGGCTTGACCCATCACCACCCAATCAATGGCATTAAAATGGGGATCTTTAAATTCAGAGTCCTTAATAGTCCAAAAGTTAAAGTCCATGGATTTTAAAAAAAATGAGTTGATGGGCTGAATGTCATTAAGCAGCACTTTTTTTTCTAACCACTTTGGCCCCAGAGAAATTATTTTCTCTCTTTCTTGTGAGCTGAGCAGCGGCAGACTTTGCTTAACAGACGAAATAAAAAAAGGATTAAAATCTGATGAATGGTCAGTATCCCTCTCAAAAAGACTATGATTTTGATAAAAAAGGTCCTCTTTCTTAAGAGAAGCCACACGGCGCAGCTGCTGGTCTTGCCATTTTTTAATTTTGGGTTGGTACTGAATCTGGTCGATAAGATCCACAAACAGGGCAGCAATGCCATTGAGGACAAAAATCGTTAAAAGAGTCATTAATAACGAACGAAACATAGTTGATGGTCAGCCTACGATGGTCATTTAGGGTTGGGGTAGTCTTTTTGTCAGCTCACCCAACCTCTTGATGCACGGCGTGCTGAAATTTGAACTGATATCAATCGCCGACCTTTGCTTGTGAGCCTGAATAAGGCGTGATAAATCTAATCAAAATAAAAAGAAGGAGCCCATTATGACAAAGGCCAAATATCCAGTTTTTTTTATGATCGCCATAGCGGCATTGATTTTATGGGCTAGGATTGTTCCCCATCAAGCCCATGCCATGCCTGTTCTTGGACTCTTTTTACTTATGGGCAAAAGCAGTTCAAAGTGGTGGATGGGATCACTTCTTGGATTATCCGCCTACCTCGTCTCTGATCTCTATTTTGGTTTATATCCGGGATGGGCTTTTAACTACATCGCCTTTTTGACCTTGGTGGTTTTAGGTCAAAACATGAGCTTGAATTTAAGTGGTGCTTTAAAAAGCGGCCTTTTAGCCAGTTTCCTTTTCTTTACAATTTCTAATCTTGGGGTTTTTCTTTTCTCGGGGCTTTATCCCCAAACTATGACTGGATTTTACCAATGCTATTTGATGGCTGTTCCATTTTTTAAAATGACTCTTTTATCAAATATGTCATTCTTAGTGGCGGTGAGTTTTGCTGTTCAGTGTTTTGGTTATTTTCAAAAGAAAACGGCACAAGATTCCATCCGGTATTAGTAATAGTTTTTGTATGACACCCCTCTGCTCATTGTTGAAAAGTGGTCTAGCGTTGAAAAAAAAGGGATTTAATAATTATGGCCGATAAAAATGATCGTTACGAAGACAACATTCCAGGCAAGTACTATGTTGATCGCTCATGTATTGATTGTGCGGCTTGCAGCTTAACCGCTCCAGATCACTTTGCGCTCGACGAGGATGATGGCCACGCCTTTGTCACCAAACAGCCCCTAACACCTGAAGAAGAAGAGCTTTGTAAAGAAGCCATGGAAGGTTGTCCCGTAGAAAGCATTGGTAACGACGGCACAACCTAAAGGGGTTATTCAACTTGCAAAAGACTGATTTTAGCTCTCATAACACCTCTTTTTTTAATCGAGAAATTCAGTGGTTAGAATTCAACCGTAGGGTTCTTCATCAAGCTTTATCCAACAAAACCCCTCTTTTTGAGCGCATAAAATTTATGGGTATTTTTACCTCTAATCTTGATGAGTTTATAATGAAAAGAGTGGGTGGCTTAAAAAGGCAACTTCACTTTGGTCTCACGCAAAAATCCCACGATGGGTTAACCGCCCAAGAGCAACTGCTCGCCATACGTCAGTTCATATCTGAAGATTCAGAAAAATTAACCCAACTTTACAAAAAAGAAATTATCCCACAACTGGCAGAGCATAAGATTTTTTTAAAAAAATGGAAGGATCTTAATAACAACCAAAAAAAGAAGTTGCGGGATTACTATCGCGCTAACATCTTTCCAGTACTCACACCTTTGGTTGTGGATACGGCTTTACCATTTCCTTTTATCTCAAATCTTTCACTCTCTTTAGCAATCAAACTTGAACACAAAGTTGAAAAAGAAATTCTTTTTGGGCGAGTCAAAGTGCCAAAGATATTTCCAGCTTGGTTTGAAATTGAAAACGGCCCCGGAGGAGTCAGTTACATCTCTTTACTGCAGGTGATTTCACAAAATCTTCATGACCTTTTTCCGGACATGAATATTTTAAAAGTCATGCCTTTTAGAATCACTCGTAATGCCGATCTCGAAAGAGATGAAGAGGGGACTGAAGACCTGCTTGATATGATCACAGAAGAAGTTCGGCAAAGACGCTTTGCTGAAGCTGTACGCCTTGAGATCGGCCGAAATTCAGACCCTTGGATGATTGACCTTTTAA
>CAYMBT010000068.1:5646-11702 GCA_964388755.1 uncultured Pseudobdellovibrionaceae bacterium
TGATAATGAAGATATTTATCAAAAAGCGGGTCTATTGAATTACGCCTCTCTGAATGAAATAGGCGAGCTTCCTTTGCCCCATCTTAAATTCAGCCCCTGGGTACCTAAAGTTTTACCCCCTTTTTTAGATTCCCAAACCTCAATTTTTGATCTGATTAAAAAAGGGGATCTGCTGGTTCACCATCCCTACGAAAGCTTTACCGCCAGTGTCGAGCGCTTTATACGATCAGCCAGTGAAGATGAAAATGTTCTGGCCATTAAAATGACTCTTTATAGAACCAATGAAAAAAGTTCGATCATTTCTTCTTTGATTGAAGCCGCTCAGCGCGGAAAGCAAGTGGTATGTTTAGTCGAATTAAAAGCGCGCTTTGATGAAGAAAGAAATATCTACTGGGCCCAGCAAATGGAAAAAGCGGGGATCCATGTTGTTTATGGCGTCATTGGTTTTAAGACCCACTGTAAAACCACCCTTGTTTTAAGAAAAGAAAATAAAGATATCCAAGCTTACGCCCATATCGCCACTGGAAATTACAATAGCATAACAGCCAAAGTGTATACCGATCTGGGACTTCTGACCGCCAATAAAGAACTCACTGATGATGTGGTCCAACTTTTTCACTTTCTGACCGGGCGCTCTTTTCAAAGAGAGTTTAAAACTTTGCTTGTGGCTCCCATGAATATGAAAGCCCGTTTTCTTGAGCTAATAAAAAATGAAATCAAACAGGCACAAATGGGTAAAAAAGCCGAGATTATCGCAAAATTTAACAGCCTCGAAGATCAGGACATTTGCTTACAACTCTATGAAGCTTCAAAGGCGGGTGTAAAAATTGATCTCATTGTCCGAGGGTTTTCTTGCATTCGTCCCCAAGTTAAGGGGCTCAGCGAGAACATTCATGTCTATTCGGTCATTGGTCGTTTTCTTGAACACTCACGTTTGTTTTATTTTCGCAGTGGTGCTGCTGACCCCTTAGACGGAAACTTTTATATCGGTTCGGCCGATTGGATGCATAGAAACTTGCAGGGGCGAGTCGAAGTGGTCACTCCCATTCTTGATCGAACTTTAAAAAGACGATGTTACGAAATCTTTCAATTAGCCCTAGAGGATCATATCACCGGTTGGGAGCAAGGTTCTGACGGGAGTTACAAGCTCAGGACTCCCAAAAAAGATGAGGTCGAAGGTTCCCAAGAAAAAACCATGCGCCTGGCACAAATGCGATCGCAAAATCTGATCGAGGGATAATTTTAAAAAAAATTGAATTTCTTTTGAAAGTCACAAAACCCTTTTTTAAAAAAGGTTCTTTTGATTCTGTTTTTAGGAAGTGTGACCGCTGGCCAAATTAAAAAGTAAGCCATCTTGCAGACCCACTTGGGGGATAAGAATTTTTTCGCAGCCACCCAGCTTCATCAGCGTTTGGGTCACAAGGGCTGCCGGTAAAATCACATCCGCTCGATCGGGCTTTAAAGAAAATTTAACGATTCGTTTTTCGTAACTGACATCGCTGAGTTCTTTGTAAACCTTTTCCATCTCTTTAAGGCTTAAATCGATGCCATCGTGATTTGAAAAGTGGCTTTTAATTTTAATAAAGCGATCCATATTGCCGCCAGTTCCCACTGCTTTTTCAAGGGGTTTCAACCCATCAAAAAAACCTTGGACTTGCTCTGTGATGTAACCAGGAAGCCATTTTTCAAGCCCCTGTTTTTGTTCTTCATGAAGTTTAAGCATGCGGACCATACCTATGGGATAGCTCTGTTTTTTTAGAACCTGTCCACTGTCGATGGCAATAAGCTCGACACTGCCTCCGCCAATATCAATCAAAAGAAAGCGCCCAAGGCTAAGATCAAGCCTTTGTTGTATGGCTTCTGTCACAAGCCTTGCTTCTTCGTCACCAGATATGATTTCAATGGCAATTCCCGTTTTCTTAAAAAGATCTTTAACAACCTCTTCGCTATTGCTGGATTCACGCATGGCACTGGTGGCAACAGCCCTCATTTTTTCCACATTGTGGTTTTCAAGTTGGTTTTTGAAACGAAACAGGGCTTGTTCTAGGTCAGACTGGGCCAGATCATCGATCTTTCCCATGGTGAATACACTGGATCCAAGACGAACTGGTTCGCGGGATCTATAGGTGATGCGCAAATCTTGGGCGTTTTGTTTAGCTATAACCAGGCGAACTGCATTAGAACCAATATCGATAGCTGCAAAGTAACACATAGTTTAAATATTGATAAATTAACCGCTAATGTCCACCCTAAAGTGAAATGACCGATGTTTTTTAACACGATCTTAAAGATCACTGCACTCTCAGAAAGTAAATTCACAGTTTCAATTCAGTGAAAAGCGCACTGGTATCAAATACCATTTTGTGCAAAGAAGAGTCTCATTGACTTTATTTTTAGGGGTTACTAATTTGTCACAATGAAATGTGCTCTGTTTTTATTTACAATTTTTTCTTCTCTCACAATTCAAGCTGCCCTTACTCCTGAAGCCATTTCTTACCTTAATAAAATTCCAGAAAAGAAACTGACATTACCTTTTGTCATTAAAACGGCTCTTGAAAACTCTGATAGCTATCAAATTCTTGGTTTGGATTTTGCCACAGCCAAACTTGAAGAGCAGGGGCAAGTCAGCTCGCTCACGGACACCTTTTTTACCGCGGGCACCACATATAGCGATGAAAACTCAGTGAAAACAAATCCCTTTCAGCCCTTAAGGTCTAAACAGTGGCAGTGGGATGTGGGTTTACAAAAAGCTTGGTTGAGCGGCACCCAAACTCGCATGGGATGGGTCTATGATAATAATGAGATTGAACTTGATTCAAGCCTTGGTGGCTTTGGCAGTACATTTCTTAACCAGTATAAACAATCTGCTTTTTTTCTCGATATTGAACAGTCCTTGATCAAAGACAGTTTTGGCTATGCTTTAAGAAAAAAGCTTCTCGGTGCCAGAAAGCGCGCTGAAGCCATTCAATGGAAAACAAGAGAAGACGTAGAAAATGTCACAATGAGTTTTATTGTGGAATATTATAAATCCTGGCTGATGCAGCAACAGGTTGCTTCTTTAAGGGATCAACTCAACCGACAAAAACGCTTGGTTCAAATTATGCGTTCACGCAGTCAAAAGGGCGCCGTTGAAAAGCCAGATTTGATTCAGATTGAAGCCCTGCTTTCTGCCACCCAAACTCGTTATGATTTAGGCAAAGCCGATCTGCTGAATCAATGGGATAAACTCGTCATTAGCCTTAAACTTCCCATTCAATTTCTTGAACTTGATCCCATGGAAGTGCCAACGTCCATCGATAACCCTGTCCCTTTAAGTCTTAGAGTTTGCGGACAAAAAGAGCCTAGCAAAACCGCTCAAATCCATGTCCTTGAAAAGTCCCTTGAGGGGCTAGATTCAGATTTTAAAGCGGCCAAAAACGACGGTCTTCCAGACCTTAAGCTGGTTGCAGGCTATCGCGGCAACAGTATTGAAAATAATGCATCTACGACTTTTGAAAACGTCTTACGAGGGCGTGATGATAATGGTTTTGGCCTTGGTCCTTCTTGGAATGTGGGTCTTCGCTTTATTTTGCCCTTAGAGAACTCTTTAGCCAGGGCTCAGCAGACGCAAAAATTCATTCAACGAGAACAAACAGCAGCCCGCCTGCGCCTTGCGGTGGATGATCTTAATACCCAGTGGAAGGATATGTGTCGACGCCTTAAAGTCGAGGTTGAGAATGAAAAGAATTTTATTCAAGTGGTCGCTCAGCAAAAAAAGCGAGTTTTAGCAGAAGAGAAAAGATTTTCTTTAGGACGGATCAGAGTCAATCAACTGGTCACCGCTGAAGATGATCTTGGTCAGTGGGAATTTTCAAGTCAGCAAAAATCCATAGAAGTCAGGCAACTGGCGTGGCTTGTGCAAAAACACTCTGGCGAACTTTATAAAAATATTTCTCCCCTTTTGACTAGCCTATTTGAAAGAGATCAACCATGAATAAGCTTATCGATTTTTTTGCTCGCCAAGGTTTGTTCTCAGAACTCCTCACTGTTTTAGTGATTGGTATTGGTCTTTATTCGATCTTCAATGTGAAAAGAGAAGTGTTTCCCAATGTGCAGTATGACATCATTACAGTTTACACTCCCTTTCCGGGGGCTGCCCCCAGTGAAGTTGAAAAGTTGATTACTAACCCTCTTGAGCAAGAGCTCAGAGAGGTTGATGGTATTAAAAAAATATTTTCTACATCTATCGAAGGTTTAAGCGGAATCATTATTCAGCTTGACCCTGATCAAACCAACCAAGAAGAAGCCAAAACAGATATTAAAGATATTATTGACCGTTTTGATGATTTACCTGAACAGGCCGAAGACACTCGGGTCACTGCCATTGAATCCAAGACATTTCCTGTGATGGAGGTTGCTGTCATTGGTGGTCAAAATGCTTTTGACCTTAAAGAATCTGCTCGCTACGTCGAAAAAGAAATCGAAAACCTAAAAGGAGTTGCCCGAGTCGATATTCGTGGGGAGCGCGAATACGAAATCCGCGTTGAAGTCTCTGCCGAAAAACTTAAAAATTATCAACTCTCTCTTACAGAAGTTATTGCGGCTCTTAGAGAGCAGAATATTTCTATCCCAGGTGGAACCTTTTCAAATTTCCAAGATAACATAGAACGGGACATCATCGTACGTACCGAGGGTCAGTTTGAAGGTGTCGATGACGTTAAGAACACGATTGTGAGATCCAACGACGTGGGTCGATCTATTGTTCTGAAAGATATCGCCCAAATTACAATGAACCTTAAAAAACAACAGATTGCCCACCGAGTGAATGGCCAAGAAACTATAAGGCTTGTTGTATTAAAAAAAGAAAAAGCAGATGCCATAACCATTGTGGATGACGTTAAAAGACTGATTAATGAAGATCTAAATAAAGAAAGAATAAAAAATGTTGAGTTTGAATACGTTAACGACTTGTCTCTTCTCATACGCCGCAGACTTGGAGTTCTATCCAGTAACTTGTTAGTGGGACTGATTCTGGTTGTTCTTATACTCAGTTTATTTTTACCGTTTAAGTTGTCGCTGATCACATCTATTGGGATTCCATTTTCTTTTCTAGGAACCATGGCTATTTTTTATCACTTTGATATCAGTCTTAATCTCATCACCATGATGGGACTGATCATTGTGATCGGAATGCTGGTCGATGACGCCATTGTTATCACAGAAAATGCAGTTCGAGTGATGGAAGAGGGCAATGATCCTGTATCGGGTGCCATATTAGGTACGCAAAGAATTTGGTCAGCCGTTTTTGCATCAGTGATGACAACAATTTTAGCTTTTTATCCCATGACAATCATGACTGGAATTTTTGGGAAATTTGTTTACTACATTCCTTTTGGAGTCATTTGCGCTCTTTTGATCTCGCTTTTAGAGTGTTATTTTATTTTACCTTACCACATTGGTCGTTGGGTGAAGCTCAGTGATATACAAAAAGAACCCACTGGCATAAAAGCCACATTTGAAAGATTCTGGAAAAAGCTCAGCGACTCATACGGTGTCTTTTTAGCTAAGGTGACACGAATTCGTTACTGGATGTTTCTTGGCTTTTTAGGTTTTATTGCTCTTTCTGTTCTTAATGTAATTTTTAATATGCGTCTGGTTCTGTTTCCGCCCGAGGGGATCGATCAGTTTCTTGTCAAAGCGAAGGCACCTATCGGGACTACTCTTGATCAAACCCTTGAACTGATGAGGCCCATCGAAAAAAAGGTCGCAGAACTGAAAGTTAATAATGAACTTAAAAACTTTGTAACCACTGTCGGAGAATTCAGGCAACGGGATGATGAGCCAGGTGAAAGGGGAACCCATTACGGGCAAGTCATGATTTACCTGACCCCAGAATCCGATCGATCCAGGTCAGCCCTAGAAATTATCGAGGACTTTAGAGCCACGTTTAAAACAGACGCCCCCCTTGAAGTTTTTTTTGAAAGAATTAATCCTGGGCCACCTGTGGGCAGTCCCATCAGTATTGGTATTCAAGGTGAGGATTATAAAGAGATCATGCCCCTTGTGGATGAAATCAT
>CAYMBT010000069.1:0-11656 GCA_964388755.1 uncultured Pseudobdellovibrionaceae bacterium
CGATGATTTTAGTCTCATCAAGACCTTTTAATTCATAGTGGTGATGAATGGGCGCCATTCTAAATATGCGCTTTCCAGTCAGCTTAAAACTGGCGACCTGAGTGATGACAGACAGTGCTTCGATCACAAAAACACCACCGAGTAAAATCATCACCAGTTCATTTTTAGTGAGAACGGCCATGATCCCTAAAAAACCCCCTAAAGAGAGGCTTCCAAGATCACCCATAAAAACCTGTGCTGGATAAGTATTAAACCAAAGAAATCCAAGACCAGCAGCAACGATGGTGGCCGCGACTGGTGCAAGCTCTCCGGCACCACTGATAAAAGGAATCCCAAGATAATTGGCAATGGAGTAATGTCCCGCCACATAGGCAAAGATACTTAAAGTACCAGCACTCACAATCACAGGTCCAATGGCTAAACCATCAAGGCCATCGGTCAGATTCACGGCATTGGCCGTACCAACAACAACAAGGCTTGCTAAGAAAACATAAAAGTAACCTAAATCAAAAGACAGATTTTTAAAAAACGGCATTGTGAGTTGGGTAGTGAGATCACCTTTTTCTATGAGTATGAATATGACAAGGGCCGATATAAGAAATTCAGCAAGAAGACGAAGTTTACCCGAAAGACCTTTGCTATTTTTTTTCATCACCTTGTTACGATCATCAATATAACCAATCAAAGCAAAACTCAGAGTGATAAACATGGTGCCTAGAACCAATGGATTTAAAAAATCCATCCACAAAAAAAACGGAACAATCAATGAGAGCAGTATGAGGCCACCACCCATGGTGGGTGTTCCTGATTTTAATTGATGGCGTTCGGGAGTGTCTTCACGAACATTTGAGACTTTACCCTGTTTTTGCTTCAGCCTTCGAATGTAATTAGGACCCACAAAATAACAAACAGTAAATGCCGTAAAAAAAGAGATAAATGTTCTTAAAGTTATATAACGAAAAACATTAAAGAACGTATATTGATCAGAGAATTGGATGAGCCATTGGTAAAGCATAGTTAGTTTTTATCGGGAAAATAAAGTGGTTGAAGTCTCTTAACGATTCTCTCCAATGCACTTCCCCTTGATCCTTTGATGATGATTAAAGATGTCTGGTTTAACATAGAATGAAGATCAAGATCAAGTGTTTGTTCATAAGTATCTAGAATTATTGGTTTAATTTGATTTTTTTTCGACTCATAACCTTGCCTAAAAGACTCACCTGACGGCCCAATAAAGAGGCATTTTGACCAATTGAACTCTGCTGCTCTTTGTCCCAATTTATAATGCTCAGACTGTGTTTGCTCACCAAGCTCTCGCATTTCTCCGAAAATTCCAAAGTACTGATGGTCTTTGCTCCAGCTGGTTTGTAAATTTTTAAAGAGCTGATCAAAACTATCGGGGTTGGCGTTATAAGCATCAAAAAGTGTTGTGGCCCCGGATTTCAGTTTTATCCATTGATTGCGGCCCCAACCCGTTGAACAAAACTGAAAAGAATCAATTATACTTTGGGGATCAAGACCAGCCGCCAAGGCTAAGCTGGATGCCGCCGCTAAATTTTCTACGTTCTGATCGCCCCAAAACTGCAGGTCGGTGGTGAATTTAATATTTTTAATATGACCTGTGACTTCAAGAGACTGAGCCTTTTTATTTTTAAGGCTCAGAAAAACGTCAGCACTTTGATCTTTGGTTGAAAAAAAGATGGAGTCTGATTTTTTATGGGTGAGAGACATTTTTAATGTATAGGGATTATCAAAATTAAAAACAAAACGTGTTTGCGGACCTGAAGCTTGATAAATTTCTTCTTTGGCTTTAGCCACCCCATCGATACCATCAGAAAAATTTCCGATATGGGCTCGCCCTACATTAACAACAGTCACAATATTGGGTTGGGCAATGGCTACAAGATTTGTGATTTCACCAGAGTGATTCATACCCATTTCTGTGACAATGTATTTGTGACTGGGCTCCCCATCAAGGAGAGTCATGGGAAGTCCCCAGTGGTTATTGTAACTGCCACGGTTAACATGTGTTGGCCCGGCTTGGGAGAGAATTTGACCCAAAAAATCTTTTGTTGTGGTTTTTCCGTTACTTCCGGTGATCGCAATCACTTGGGCCCGCAAAGTTTTTCTCCAAGCTAAAGAGAAATCTTGCAGCGCTTTTAATGTATCTTCGACCAAAAGAAAACTGACCTTTTTCTTTAAGTGATCCCAACTTTTATCCCAACGATGAACCATAACGCCAGTGGCGCCATTTTTTACGGCCGTTTCTACAAAATCATGACTGTCATGATTTTCACCAACCAGAGCTATAAAAATTTTATTTTGGATTTCGGGATCACGGCTATCCGCGCAGTAGGATGAAAATTCTTTGATGGGTTTTGATTGTAATTTGGCACCAGTGGCTTGAGCTATAAAATCAAGATGAAATTTCAAAGGTTAACTCCTTAAGAAAGTCTGCTGAACCACTTTAGCATCATCGAAACTTAAAGTTTGATCACCAATAATTTGATAATCCTCATGCCCCTTACCTGCCACAAGAAGGAGGTCGCCGGGCTTCATCATTGAAACCGCTTTTTCGATGGCCTGTTTTCGGTCGACCACAGTCTCGTAGTTTGTCTTTTCTTTGGCAATGCCCAGAGCTATTGCATCAATGATGAGTTGGGGATTTTCAGAGCGAGGATTGTCAGACGTTATAATAACAAAATCGCTGAGCTTTGTGGCCACATCTCCCATCATGGGTCTCTTTCCGGGATCACGGTCTCCGCCGCAACCAAAAACTGTGATTAATTTTTGATCGGCTTTTTTATAGGGCAAAAGAGTTTTTAAAACTTGCTCTAAGGCCTCTGGGGTATGGGCGTAATCAATAAAAGCATACAATCCACTTTTGGATTTTATTTTATTCAGTCGCCCTGGCACTCCTGAAAAATGAATCAGTTCTTGAGCTGCTTTTCTTAAATCTAAACCAAGGACAAAGATCCCAGCCAATGCACCAACAACGTTATAGGCATTATGTAAACCAATCAGTGGACTTTTAAAGGTCATCTTTTGGTTTGAAGAATATTGCAGTTGAATCTCTGTTCCATCAATAGATTCATTAAGAATTTTGAATTGAAAATCATTTTTTTCATTACAGCCAAAAGTAAAAATCTCTCGTCCTTCAACTTTTGTAATGAGTTCTTGGGCTTTGGGATCATCACCATTGATCATGGCCAAGTTATCCCTTTCTTCTTTCAGCATGATGGATGAGAACAGTTTAGCTTTACTATTAAGATAATGCTCAAATGTTTTATGGTAATCCAAATGATCACGAGAGAGGTTGGTGAATAGGCAAAGGTCAAAACCCTGACGAATACGATTTTGATCAAGAGCGTGACTTGAGGCCTCAATCACAAAGGCTTCACAGCCAAGGTCAACAAATTCGCTCAGTCGCTTTTGCAGAGTCACAGGATCAGGGGTGGTTAAATTTGTTTTCCACCGCTTATCTCCCACATGATGATCAATGGTACCAATCACTCCACACTTGAGACTTAAAGATTTTAACAGGTGTTCAAAAATATAAGCCGTACTGGTTTTGCCATTGGTTCCAGTAATAGCAATCCCTAACATTTGCTCGCCCGGTTCTTTAAAAAATCTTTGGGACAGAACTTGTAAGGCAATTCGAGAATCTAAAACAAGAACTTGAGCACCGGTAAAATCCTGAGGGATATTTTTTGTATCTTCGACAACCAAGGCCACGGCCCCTAAATCACAGGCCTGCTTGAGGTAATCGTGTCCATCACTTTGGTGGCCACGCAAGGCCACGTAAATTGAACCAGGAATCACAAGACGTGAATCAAAAAATAGACCGGTGACATTTTGTTGATCTGAGATCTGCCCCCACTGAATTTGGCCGTGGAGATTAAGAAGCTGCTTTAAATTCATGGCCCATCATCAGAAAATTTGGTCCATTTGTCATCACTTGTTTTTTAAAACTTTTTAAAAAGAAAAATTTAGAATTTTTAAAAAATGGGGCCACTCTGTGGCCTTACACCCCAATCTCTTTATTGAACTTGTGTTTCTTTAAAAAGAATTTGTAATTCTTTTTTCATCACCGAGCCTTCGGCCGGGATTGTTCTCTCTACTCTCCCCTTGCCCAGAAGTTTCACTTGCATCGACTGTCCACTGAGAGTTTTCAAAACCTCTTTCATAGTGAGACCTTTAAGGGGCGGCACTTGGCTCATGGGTAAGGGGTCAACTTGCGTCACTTCACTGGCTGGGATTCTTTGTATTTTATTTTCTTTCTCTTCTTCTTCTTCCCACTGAATTTGTTTTACCCAATCGGCTTCGGTGACGTAGACCGGGTGGGCTCGATCTTTTCTGAGGGCATACTCTGCAATATTTCTAAAAAGGGGGGCTGCCACTGTTGATGCGTAGTAGCCCTTCTTTTTGGGACTATCCACCGCCACATAGATCACATATTTGGGATCATTGGCTGGAACAAAGCCAGCAAAGTTTGAAATATATTGCCCTGGCAAATAACCACGACCCACTGGATTGACTTTTTGGGCCGTCCCCGTTTTACCAGCAATAGGAAAACCGTCGATGCGTGCTTTAAATCCAGACCCTCCCTCGGCCACAACAGACGAGAGCATCATCTTTAACAAATGGGAATTTTTTTGGGAGAGAATACGACGAAGGGTTTTCTTTTCAGTTTTAACAATATGTCCACTTTCTAGGTCACGAATCTCTTTGATGATATAGGGTTGATTGAGCTCTCCACCGTTAGCAATGGCTGCGTAGGCGTTGGCCGTCTGTAAAGCAGTCACTGCGATCCCGTGACCAAAAGAAATATTGGCGGTGAGGTGATCGCGCCATGGTGGCTTTGATAAAAGACCGGTGGCTTCACCGGGTAAAGTGATCCCTGTTTTTTGGACAAAACCAAAATCGATAAGAGTTTGATAAAGAAGTTGATCTTTCATTTTAAGGGCAATTTTTGAGGTTCCCACATTGGATGAATAAGTCATTATCTCTGAAACCGTGAGCTCTGAAAAATAGTGGGATTTATCGGCTTCTGAAATTGTTCTTTTACCGATTTTAAAGACACCATTTTCTGTATTTATTTTTGTATTAGGTTCGACCACGCCATGGGCCAGAGCTCCCCCAATAGAAAAAGCTTTCATAACTGAACCGGTTTCGTAAATATCTTGGATGGGTCTATTTCTTCTCAGACTTGATGGAGACTGTGTGGCGGCATTGGCATCAAAGCTCGGATATGTCGCCATGGCAAGAACTTCTGAATTTTCTGGATTAAGCACAACGGCCCAAGCGGATTCAGCTTCGTTTTCTTTAACCGCGTTGAGAAGTTGAAGCTCGACCCAATACTGAAGATCTTTATCAAGAGTCAAAAAAACATCTGACCCTTCAGGTGGAGTGGCAAAAAGACGGCCGTCCTGTAAAAGGGGTCTACCGCGGGCATCACGCTGAACAATAAAGTCTTTACCCGATCCACTGAGGGTTTTCTCAAAAAGAAGTTCAAGTCCAGAAAGTCCTTGTTGCTCTCGCCCCACAAAACCTAAGACGGGTGAAGCTAAAGTTTTATTGGGATAAACTCTTTTATACTCTTCTTTAAAGGCAAGGCCTCTGATCCCCCATGAATTTATTTTTTCAAACTGACTTTGATCAAGACGACGTTGTATCCAAACAAAACGAGATTTTTTGTTTTTTATTTTTTTGTAAACACCTTGAAAAGGAATTTTTAAGTAATGTGAAACTCGTTTTGCCACAGAGTAGGGATCTTTAATTAAAGAGGGGTCAGCAAAAAGGGATTGAGTGGTGACAGAAACAGCCAGTTCTTTGCCGTTACGATCGAGAATATCGCCGCGACGGGAACTGAGTTTAACCACTTTATTGAATTGTCTATTTTTAATTCTCTCAAACTGAGCATTGGGTAAAAGTTGAAGGTAAGCCCCACGCAAAATCATCACGCCCCAAAGAGTGGCTACAAAAAATAAAACTAAAAAGATTCGACTTTTGATCACTGGTCTTCCTTTGTTATGTCTATTATGTCCGAGCGATCTAACGGTGTAAACTGACTTTAAAAAAGAATTTTTTAAAGTTTCGGGTGAGAGAAAATAAATCAATAGGTTTACTTATCAAAAAAATGGATGAAGGAAGATGTGACAGACTTCAAAAATATTTTTTTATAAATCACTTCACTGACCTTAGTCTGTATAGATGGGACATTGAAAAAAAATTTTGTTTCTCAAAAATCCTAAATATTTTGATTCTTGTTTAGAAAACAATATAACCCCTATTTTTAGCCAACTTAGACTCACCTTAAGTCCATCACAGCTGGGACTAGTTTTTAAATAACGATGCTCATTTCATAAAAATTTTAATATTATGAAATTATGAAAATTATAAACTTATTATTATTAGTCGTGATCATTCACTTTAACTGGCAAGCCCTGGCCTGCATTAGCTTTCCAAGGACAGTACAGCTGCAAAATTCACCGTATTTTTTTGATCGCTTTAGCATTCATGGAAACTTTCTTGAATTTCAAATGTCCGGTGGCCAACAGAATGTTCGCCTGATGTGTAATAAAAATGATTCTGGGATCAATCAATGGTTTGTTGAGGCGGATGATGACCTCTCAACACCTCAGCCCGATGCCTTTCCCCAAACACAGATGGATCAAACAACAACTGGGGCCGATGGTCAGATTTTAACCAACTATATTACTGATAGTTCAGAAGTTCCGGTCATCACAAGAATTGGTCCATTTGTCAGTGGTGCTGATGCAGCGACATTGAATTTCAACAACCCCAATTCACCGAACACAATGAGCTTACGCTGCATTCATAACTCGGCCAATTCGATGGGTGTGGGATCCAGAGTCATGATTGTTGAGTTTAAAGATCCCCAAGGAAATATTATTGCCACAGTGGGCGCAGAACAAGCCACTGGTGTTCGTGGTATCAGCCCCAATGGGGCCGATGCTGTGATCGATATGGCACATCTCACACCAAGCCAAATCAATATTCCAGGTTGCGGCGGAGGATCACTTCTTCCGGCCCGACAAAGTACAGGGGAAAGGGTTTCACAATGATTTATACTTTTAAAATTTCAAAAATTATTACAACCACTCTCCTTCTTCTTATGACAACACCCAGTTTTGCGGCCCTTCATTTAAAAAATGATGCCAAAATTTACCGTATCAGTAACTTTGATAACAATAAGGTGCTTGTTAAAAGAAATAATAAAGAATACAAAATCGATCGAAAAAAGTTTGCCCTTAAAAAGTTTAAGATCAATCAACAGGTTAAGATTCACGATGTTGGTTTGAAGCTCTATGCCCAAGAAGTAAAGCGCAAAAAATAATCCCTCTTGAATGAAAGCCTGCTTAAAACGCTTTCATTGATCGTTCAGTCAATTACTGGATAAAAGCCACTCCGTCACCAGTCATTTGAATGATTTCTCCGTGGGACGCTCGTCTCATGGGTAACTTTTCTGTGGCCACAAACTGAACTCTTTCTGGACCCGTCATCTTAGCCAGTTGAATGGATTTCTCGCGCTCGTGGTTACGAAGCTGCTTTTCTTTTTGCGCCAGTTTGACAAAAGAATAACTCATGCGACGGATTTCCATTTTAACAAAAGCAATTCCAAAAAGAAAAAGCATGATTAAAAAAATACTTAAAAAAGGCTTCATTGATTTGACTTGGTTTTTGCTCATAAAAATTCTCCGTTAAGATTAAAACTCTGAGTTAAGGCTTTCATCGAGCAATGCTTCAAAAGCTCGCAATTTTGCACTTCTTGATCTTTTATTTTCTACTTCTTCGGCCCGTGTGGGTTTAACGACTTTTTTATTCACCACTTGACCGAATTCACTTTTTTTAAAAACTTGTTTGACGACCCGATCTTCAAGAGAGTGAAAGCTAATCACCACAAGTCGTCCACCGGGCACAAGGCGCTTCATCAACGCTTGCAGGCCGTCTTTAAGATCTTCAAGCTCGCGGTTAACCACAAGTCTTAATGCCATAAAATATTGCGTCGCTGGATGCTTGCCTTTTTTTCTCCAACCCACTGAACGTTCAATGAGGCTGGATAGTTCTTGAGTTGTGGTAATGCTGCCTTTTTGTCTTTCGCGAATAATACTTTTGACGACGTTATAAGGTTTAAACACTTCGCCGTAGTCTTTAAATATGTCCACAAGCTCTTCTTCGCTCCAAAGATTAATGATCTCTTCGGCGGTCAGCGGTGAGCGTTGATCCATGCGCATATCCAGTGGACCGTGATGATAAAAAGAAAAACCTCTCGAACCTTGATCCAGCTGGGGGGAGCTGACTCCAAGATCCAAGAGTATCATGTCATACTTTTGGGGCCAGTTGCGGCTTTCAATGACAGAGTCAATGCTGGCGAAACTGGCTTGTTCAATAAAAAACTTTTTGTTTTTGATTTTTTGCTCCCACTTCTCGTGGGCGAAATCGATGGCTTCTTTATCTTTATCAAGAGCATAGATGCTCATGTCACTCCCAAATCTTTTTTCGAACTCTTGGGCGTGTCCTCCACGACCAAATGTACCGTCGAGATAATTTTTAGGGCTCTCAACTTTAACTTGAGCAAACATCTCCATCACTTCGTTCATCATAACTGGATAATGATTTGTTTCAGACATCTCTTAAGCTCCCATATCAAGGCTTGCAATGACACTGAGGGTGTCCTCAAAGTCGCTCGCCAAGTTATCAAATATTTTTTGCCAATCTTTAAGGTTCCACACCTCAAGTTTTTTACCCATTCCAACAATCACCATTTGATCTTCAAGGCCGGCGTAATCACGTAAACCTTTGGGGATCAACATACGACCTTGTGAACCAGCTTCAACCACTTGTCCACTGGCAATGTAAAATCGTTGAAAGGCTTGCACTTCTTTTTTAAGCGGTGAAAGTTGAGAGATGCGAGACTCTAAACTCTTCCACTCGTCTTCTGTATAAATGTCTAAACAACGGCAGCCTTGGTATTGACTATTAGTCACGACGTAAGACGAGTTTTCAGAATCACTGAGGGCGGAAGGAAGATTCATTCTTCCCTTCTCATCCATCTTGACTTCGAATCTTCCTCTAAACTCTTTCACTGCTGTTCTGCCTTTGCTTGAGAGTGGGAAGTGATGTTCTCCACTTTTTCCCACTTTTCTCCACTTTAAGGCAAACAACGTATTGCGTCAAATTTCTTAGAAAAGGGGCAGGCACACAAGTCGGGCTATGTTAGACTTGAGTTTTAGAAACAGGCCTTCTGTCATGATGATAAATTGTCCAAAATGTAACTTACTTCAACCCAAGGACCAGTATTGTGCCCAATGCGGTATCAATATGGAAACTTGGAAGCCGCCAGAAAGACCTCTCTGGAAGAAAATCACCGGCAATTGGATGTTTCAGCTCTCTGTTTTATTTATCATCGTTGTTCTGATTGTTTTACGAGATAACTTCAGAGCCCCATCAATAACAACCAATGATTTATCCCCGCCGCCTGTAGAAAACTTAAGAGCTCGGCCCCAAGAAATAAGTCAATCATCACAACCCCTATCCGTGGCTTCTGAGAATAAAAATCAAGCGGCTCAACCAGAAAAACCTCAGCCACAAAACAATCGCCCCACAACTAAAACACAGAAAACAAATGAATTTGCTCCCCCCACTCAGACCAATCGAGCCAGTTTTGAAGTTAAAATGATTTCGCGAGCTTTGCTGGAACGTATTATGGGTGATGCCGAAAAAGTCGAAGAGACTATTTTTTCACTCAAAAAAGAAGCCTTTAACCGCAGAGTGCAAGAGGCCCCTAATCTTGTTCGTTCATTTGGGCTTAAGAATACTGATTTTGAAGTCGGCAGTTTGTCACAATTTTTTATTGGCGAAGAAGATCGGCTTAACGAATTTGCCATTGGTTTTTTTCTACAAATGACTGTCATAGAAAAAAGAGAAAATGGTCAAGTGAACCTTGGTTTAAGAAAATGGAATCAACTTAAACTTTCTGAAGAGCTCAGCCAACAGGCCGTGTTTGAAGTTGTCGCTGATAAGGGGCAAATTATTTTAATTCTTGAGGATAGTATTACCGACATGAACTTTACCAATGAAGAACGGGCCCTTTTTCAGGCCAGTAATCGTTTAAGTTTACTCAATACTCCTTCACTACAAAGTGGGCTGAGCGAGGTAGTTCTTGTGCTTGATGTGAACTCGTTGTAAATCAACTTTATGTCGAAGATCAGCTTTGAAATTGAGCATTCTTATCCCAGCCAAGTCCATATCATTGATCAACCTTATCTGACGACTTTACTGACACAAGCTTCTTTGACGGAAACCAAGCAACCTCAGCTCAATCACATTATAAACAGCATTTATTCTGAACTTTTCTCTGTTGTTATTTCTAATGAATGGCCCCAGCAAAAAATCTCCACACCCACACGGATGACCGAGCTTCACCCCGAGCAAATTTTAGAGACTTCGATTCTTAGGGCTGATCAAAAAGCCGTCTGTGTTGATATTGCCCGCGCTGGGATGCTGCCCGCCCAATTATTTTTTGATCGCTTGAATACTATTATCGATCCCAGCGGTAATCGTTTGGATCATATTTTTGCCTCTCGAATCAGCGGCAATGATCACCAAGTGACCCACACCGAAATCAACTCTTCGAAGGTGGGTGGTGATATTGATCAGGCCATGGTTTTTATACCTGACCCTATGGGGGCCACAGGGCATTCGCTGTGTGAGGTTCTTGATTTTTATAAAAATCAGGCCATGGGAAGCCCAAAAAAAATAATTTCTGTGCACATGATTATAACACCTGAGTTTATTCGCTCTGTAACCACACGCCATCCTGATGTCATTATCTATGCCGCAAGGCTCGATCGTGGCCTTTCAAGCCCGAAAGCCCTTAAAAAAAGACCCGGAGAGCTGTGGGATGAAGAAAAAGGCCTTAATGACAGACAGTATATTGTCCCCGGGGCCGGTGGTGTGGGAGAGTTAATTAATAATTCATTTGTTTAAAACTTTTTTGGAGAAATTATGATCCCGTTAAAACTGACCGAACTCATTAGTCAAAAAACCCTAGAAAAACGTGTACAAGAGATCGGTCAACAGATCACCAAAGAATTTAATGGTGAAGAACTCACGGCCATTTGCATCCTTAAAGGTTCATGCATGTATTTTGCTGACCTAGTTCGTCATATTGACCTTGATCTACAGTGCGAATTTTTTGGAGTCTCCTCTTACGGCAGCGAAACCAAATCTTCTGGAGAAGTTAAGGTCACACTTGATCTAACGGTTCCTTTAGAAAACAAAAATGTTCTTTTGGTTGAAGACATTGTGGACACAGGCCTTACGATGAATTACCTCAAAAAAACCATTATGGCCCGTATGCCAAAAAAACTCATCACCACATCATTACTTTTTAAGCCCGTCGCCCTTAAAACTGACTGCACTCTGGATTACGTCGGCTTTGAAATCGAAAACCGCTTTGTTGTCGGCTACGGCCTGGACTACCAAGGCTACTACCGCAACCTCCCCTACATCGCCCAAAGCACCGACTTCAACTAGTGATTTTGTGAGTTCGGTTTTTGGGGTTCTTTGGTTTTAAGAACTCGGGCTCCTGCCCTCGCTGGAGTCGCCTGCGGCGAGCGCATCCGCTCTC
>CAYMBT010000070.1:0-11646 GCA_964388755.1 uncultured Pseudobdellovibrionaceae bacterium
CGACGCGCTTGAAGCGAGGAGGAGGTTACTTCGACAAGTCGCTGGATCTGATCAGCTCTATTTCACAACATTTTCAAGGGTACTTGTCACACATTAACTACGGTAAAGCCTATGTTGAAATGTCAAAAGATGCCTTTGTCACATCAACCACCGGTTGGACCTATTTTATTCAAAGTTATTTTTCGGGCGGGGTATGGACTAAGTTTCTTTATGGATTAGGTAGCGTGCTTCTTGTTCCACTTAAAGTTTTTGGTTCGATCCATGTGACTGTCAATTCTTACAAGATGTTTAATAAAACTCTTGAATTCAGACGTCTTAACAATAACCAAATGGGTTTTATTGCAGCTTTTAGAAAAGCGGCCCAAAACGACAATAAAAGCTACTGGCAAAGTTTAGCGGATGCTGAGAAAAGAGTTTCGGGCTCGGACGCCTCTGAACTCTCCCCTGAAGAGCTTAAACTTTTGGATGATCATATCCAGCGCTTAAGAAGTGGTCGAGAAAGTCTGACCGTACTCGATCGCGAGATCGAACGGGGAAAAATTGGTAAAAATGCAACTCTTAGCCAATACTTCTCTGTTCTGCAGGGTTATAAAAGAGTTTTTAATTTTGGCGGTGTGATTTCAAGACTGTTTAATAAAAGTAGCCAAGATCTTCAGATGAAAGATGTGGATTCTTTTCGTTCGGCTTTAGCTAATACTTTTTTAAGTTACTCGTCGCTGCGTAGTACTTTTAAAGCCAACGCTTTGATTTGGAACTTTTTATTTATCTCGCGCAGTTATGTTTTCTCTCCTGCAAAATGGTTGATGTTTTTGATTTATCCTAATTATTTTAACGTCACTATTTCGACCACAGAAGGGCGTCAGCATGTTCCGACCCGTTTTAACTCTGGTCTTGAGCTTTGGCCCCAAAAAATCCATCGCGCAGCCTCTGGTTTTGTGAACGCCTCACCTATTGGACAGTGGAAGGGGATGGATAAGATTTTTATCTCTCGAGACGCACTTAGAAACCTCAGAGCCTTTGAAAATCATGTGGCTCCGATGGAGTCCATAGCGATTGAGATAGCTAAAAAGCGAGCGCAAAAAGCATTGATAGAAAATGTTAAAGACCCTTTACGTGTTCTTGCTATTTTTGATTCTTCAGAAAGACCTGGGGATATCTCGACAGGTATTCGCAATTTGCATGATAAAAAAATACAGCAGCTCACCAATTCAGAAAAAGTATTTTATCGCGCTTATTTTACCCGAACCTTTGACCTAGTTATGCAGGGTTTTGTGAGCCTTACCAATTCCACTGAAATTAACACTCAGCTGACGCCAGAGCAATTTGCCCGTGAATTTATGCGCTCTATTCGTCGCGGTGAAGTTGAACCTGTTGAACCAACACCAGAAAAAA
This sequence comes from uncultured Pseudobdellovibrionaceae bacterium, assembly GCA_964388755.1. Lineage (GTDB taxonomy): Bacteria > Bdellovibrionota > Bdellovibrionia > Bdellovibrionales > JAGQZY01 > JAGQZY01. The sequence continues at coordinate 1,393 of CAYMBT010000070.1, forward strand.
TAAAAGCCATCGAAGCAGAAATTGAAAAGATCATTGATTTTGAATCTGTCAAAAGATGGTCTGAACAGGTGAGCCAAAACGCTCGACGTTTTGCAGATCGTTTGGATATTCAATTTAGACATAAACTTCTTGAATCTATCCATCCTAAGAACCCACAGATCAATCGATATTTGACGGTCAGAACAAAAGTTGAAGATACAAGAGCCATGGAGCGTGCCATGAGAATGGAGGTTTCTAGCCTCTTCTCGTCGATCCCCATTGGAATTTTATCGACTTTAGCTCTTTATGCTGGGGTGGATAGCGGTATTATTATGCCCTTTGATCCAGAGGGTATGAATACCGAAACACATTTTAAATATATGTCTCGCTACTTATTTTATAATGGTTTTATCCCGGGGCTGATGATCGGACTTCTGGCTAACACTTGGATGAAACTTCAAGAGGATGCTCGAATTGATTCTTTGGGTGGTTTTGATCTTGCGATTAAAAACAGTGATGGTAAGCGTGGTTTTTGGCGCTTTTATCTTAAAAACTTTTTTAAGAATCCAAATAACAAATGGGCCGCTAATCAAATTTATATGCTCAAACTTATTACTGCCAATATTCCGGCAGCGGCTGTGACCATCATCGCTTCTAACCTTTATGGTTTAGGGCGAATTGATGTGGGAACTTTTATTGCGGGTTACATTATGGTGTACGCCACTTTTCTCACAGGCTTTGGTGTTAAAGTGGGGCAAGCTTTTGAACTTGCATCATCTTGGGTTTATAACAAAATTCCAAGGAAGCTGAGAGCCTCACAAGCTGGGCAAAAGTATATTAGCGGACAACTGCAAAAAAGAAAAATCATGTTTTCGTACTACGAAAACATTTGGGGAATTTTAATAGACGAGAATATCGCTGGATCCATGCTGACACTTAAAGATAACGTTAAGTATGGAACTCGAGCTTTTTTAAGATTGGTTTTTGGTGGTGAGACTCCAACACAAATCATCGTCAATTTTGCCGATAAAATGATCGAGGCTTTTAAAGGTATCCCTGGTATGGAAAGCTCCATCGAGATGATCAAAACTTTATTCTCGCGCAACTACGAAGCCTTTGAGAGATTTCCAGAAAAATTGGTTGAGGCCGGTGATAAAGTGGGTATTGAAAGAGTTGTTGAAAATCCAAATCTTCCTAAAAACGCACTGGGTGAATTTTTAGGTAAGGGTCTAGCCATGTTTAGCTCTATTGGTTTTATTGCGGCTCTTCCCTACATTGGGACCCATGCTCTTCAACTGCGACGAGAGGCTCGCTTACAAAGGCAGGGTCAATTAGCACAGGATGCACAACGTTTTCGTGAACACGCAAGATTAAGAAACGAAGGGCGCCTTGAAGCTCAACGCTTAGCCACACAAGAAACAAGAGCGGCCCTCACAGACATCATTGTCCAAGAGGAAACTCCATCACTGATGGGCGGATTACGCTGTAGTGATGTTTTTGTTCCCTAGGATTAGGGACTCAAATTACTGAGCACACTCGACTGTGAGCCTTTGCTCGTAGTCGAGTCTAAAATCAATTCGGTAAGAAATGGGATTGCAGCAGACTTCGCAGTCTATGATGGTGTCCTGCTGCTCTCCGTCCTCGGGATAAAACTCAACCCAAATACTTTCGAAGCAAAAGGGGCACTGGATATTATATTCTGTGTCCATTCATTCTCCGTTTATCATTTGAATCTAGTTTTTCAATGATATCAATAAGGGGTCAAGGTTAGAGTCAATGACGCCTAAATTAAGGATGAGATGTCGTCCATAAAAGTGAGATGATAACCAAAGAGAAAATAAAGGTAATAAGATTTTTTAAAACTATGTCAAAAATATGAAACCCCTTATTGTTTCCACAAAAAGGGGGCAGTCATTAGAACCTAAAAAAGTTTTAGCGAAAAAGATCTTCTAGAAAACCAATTGTTTCGCGAATCACAACTTCGTTCACTCTTTCTGTGACGGCGCCAAAGATTTGGTCTCTGATACTTTGCGGAGGTGCTGGACAGTTGTTGTTTTGGCTAAATACAGCTGCATTTGTGAAAGTGGCAAAATAGGGTGTGTAATTGACGTTTCGTCCAACATAGTTAAGAACGTTGTTGTTACGAGTGTTGGCAGCAAGTCCAACAAGGACTGTACCCTCAAATAAACCACCATGGCGAGAAACAGCAGCAATGACTTCTGTGCAAGCCACATTGGTGCATTGAATTCTAACCGAGTGACCTTGGACGGTTCCGGTATCTACAGGGCGAAGGGATTGAAGATCAGCCAAAGTGACTGTTCGACTAAAATCAATAAAGTTGTTACAGCCTAAAGTGATTCTTGAGTCTAATTTATATTGCGTGTTTGTGCTATCCACAGTCATTGCAAAGTCAAAAGCGCGGATCGAGTTGGTCAGACTGACTGTTTGGCTTTCTTTACCCTGTTGTTCAGCTTGATAAAGAAGGGCCGCTTGTCGATCGACATTCAAATCGGTAAAGCTGTTACGAAAACCGTTATCACCAAAAACAGGTTGATTGTTTGTGACCGGACTTGTTGTGTTTTCACTGTTGAGTGATTGTCCTTTAAAAGACTCACCGCAACCAGTGACGGCTAAAAGTACAACCAGTGATGTGAAGAAACTTTTTAATGTTTTCATAAAAGACTCCTTATGCGCTTCTCTTGAGCAAGCCCTATGCCGGATAAAACCCCTTTGTTTTTCATTTCAGTGGATCTGTTCATAATTTTTTAGGTTAAAAAATCCATGGGGCTCAAAAAAGGCAATGGGTTGTAAATAAAAAATTAAAATGTCTTAAAATGAGACACTTTGCGTGAGCTTGACCAAACTAGGGCTAGGAGGCAAAGATGCCTGTGATGATTGAAGATTATAATCAGTGGGCCCATGTCCATATATTAGATGAAAGCAGCCCCCAAACATTTAAGGCCCAGTTATGGGTGGATGAGGCCTATCCTGCTTTTAAAGGCCACTTTCCTGAAAACCCGGTTCTGCCGGCTGTCAGTATTATTGATTTAAGCCTCAGGCTTCTGGCTCAATGGGAGCCCCAGCTTTCGTTGACTGATTTTAGGATAGAAAAGACGCGCTTTAAATCAATGATTCATCCTGGGCAGAAAGTGGATATAGAGATTGATCATCTCGCTCCCCATAACTGGCTGGTCACATGGAAGAGGTCAGAAAACCTTGAAGAGTGTGTGAGCCTTAAGGTGTCATTTTTTGGAATTCAGGGATGAAAGAAGTCATTTTTAAAATTAAAAATTATTTTACATCGTTCATGAACGAAGAGATCAATCCGCTTAAATACTCTTTATCGGTTTTCATGTCTGTGTTTGTCTCTTGCTCGCCCCTTTTTGGTTTGCAAACTCTGATCATACTTTTTTTATCATTTTCTTTTAAACTCAACACACCGATTTCTATACTTATGTCACAAATCTCTTGGCCACCAACCTATGCCCTGATTGTGTATGCAGAGATTCAACTGGGTTTATTTATGACCGGCGAAATTTTTACCGGAGACACCGATTGGATCCGGTTTGCACGAAATCATTTTCAAGCTTGGGTCATTGGCTTTTTGATTTTTGGGACTTTTCTTGCGACACTCTCTGGAGTCATCAGTTACATCTTCTTTAGCTACTTGAAAAAACGAAGGCTTAAAATCAAATCAATGGATCGTTTAAGTTTATCTTAAGAGTTTTAAGAAAATAGGGGGCATTATGAAAACAGATATTCTTGTCAGTGATTTAATAGACTATCTTCCCCATCGCGAACCTATGATTTGGGTCGATCGAGTGATTGAAGTGGGGGATAATTATAAACAACTCTCTGGCGTTTGTGTGATCGACGTTAATGATAAAGCCCTTTATATGGCCACACCTTTTACGCTCTTTGGCTCATCCACGGTCGAGTTCACAGCCCAAGCTTATGGTTATTTAAAAGCGGCTTTTCAAAAGCTTCATCAGTTTGATGATCCGCCCAAAAATACATTTTTAGCAGGAATAAAGCACTGTGAGTCTCGGTTCTCTGAATTTAAATTAAAACCGGGCAGTGAGTTGACCATTCATGTTCAGGTGGTCAGAGATTTAAAACCAATTTGTTTTATTCGTGGTGAGATTAGGTGTTCTGGTCGTAAAGAAGCTTTAGCCAGTGCAGAAATCCAAGTTTATTATGATTAATTTTTTTTATTTTTAATAAAATTAATAATTAATAATTAATAATTAATAATTAATAATTAATAAATTATGATTAATGATTAATGATTAATGATCTAGGATCAACGAAGGCTATCAGTAGAATTTCCATTTAATTTTAAAAATTCACAATTCACAATTTTAAATTATGGCCAAGTGACTTCTATTGGAAAGATCACCTTTAAAACCTGATCTTTTTGTTTGAGTTTTACTCTTTGTAAAACCTCTCTTAAACATTGGGTCAGGCTCTGATCGTTATAAGGATCATCTATAAATTCAATTTCAGAGAGTTGGCCACTTTTTGTGGTGAAAAAATGAACTAAAAAATCAGCACTTTGAACCTGGCCGTTTTGTCGTTCATAGTATTTTAAAAAACACTTCTCCATAAACTTACGGTAAAGATCCAGGTTCTTTTTAATTTTTAGCTCTTCTTCGTTAAAAACTTTATTGGGATCGCTTTTATCAGAACGAAGATCCACTTCTTGATGGGATAATGCTTTTAAATGGGTATCAATACTTTTGGAATCTTGAGATGCTGGTTGATAAAATATTCGAAATAAAACGAAGAGAGATAATAAGACAAAAGAGCTAACAGCTAAAACTAGAAAGCTCTTCATGGTACGGTGGTTATTCTGGTTGAGCAGGTTGTTGATCTTGAGCGGGAGCTGCATCAGCAGGGACCACAGATGGAACTTGCTCAGATGTGGGTGTTGGTATTGTCATGCTATCAAGAACAGAATCAGTTTTTGGTTTGATGAAAATAGTCATGGCAATACAAGAAACCGCAAATACCACAGCAATCCAACGGGTGATTTGTGCGAGAAAGCTTGGTGCACCAGTGGCTCCAAAAAGAGAGTTAGCACCTCCGCCACCACCGAACATACCACCAGAGGCTCCACCTTTAGGATCTTGGATCAACACGAGAACAACAAGAAATACGCAAAGGACGATATGGGAAACTGCTAAGATAGTAATCATCTTTAAAACTCCTGAAAATAACTTGAATGTCTGAATATAGGCGTGTGTATTCTTTGAGTCTAGTCTTTTTTAAGAGACTTAAGCGGCCTTTTGGGTGGATTTGGAGGTATTGAATTTCCATGTGATTGCAACAAGTTGGCTGGCGATTTCAGCAATCTTGATGTCATAAAAGCTTAATTTTTTGCAATCTTTTGGCATGCGAATAGATAGGCAGGCGATCAGCTTTGTTCCGCTCATCACAGGTAAAATCATCATCGAATCAAACTGAATGGATTTCACTTCATGCTTCACAAAAGCCATGGTTTGGTCTTTTTCTAGGCTTTCAATGAAAAGTGGTTTTTCTGTTCTGAGAACGTACTGAACTTCTGGGTATTTTGAGAGATCTAAAGGCAGGGATGTGAGGTTTGCATCATCGCTGGATCTGATCACTTCGATTTTATTTTTTTCGTCGTTTGTGGCGATGATTGAAACTCTGACGGCTTTTAAGGCCAACGCTATCATTTGAATCAGTTCAAGTCTTAAGGGCGAGGGTTCTTTGTTTTGTTGGGTGGCTTTGACCAGAAGCTCGATCATTTGAAAGTAGTTTTTGATCTGATTTTCGGTCTGAGAAATGATGTTCTTAAAATCATAGCGTTTGGTTTGCGATAAAAGAGCAAGGCGTTGTAGAACCTCAATCAACTTCAGTGGCTTAACGATAAAATCATCGGCTCCGGCCTCTAGACAATTGCGAACATTAAGCTCTGCATTGTGATTGGACATAACAATCACGTGCACTCCATCTTCGCCTAAAAGTCCGCGGTCTTTTAAAAATTGCAAACAAGTTTGGGCATAACAACCGGGAAACAGAAGATCGATAAATAAAAAGTGGGGACGCCACTCAAGAATTGTTTTTTGTAAAAGATAATTGTTGCTGATCACTTTAATAGTGAAGCCACTTTCGCGCAAATACTGACTCATCCGACTGGTCAGATTGTTGTCGCCATCAGCAATAAGCACTCGAATTTCTTCTACTTTCATACCCATCCCTTATCGGCCCCTTTCCCCCCAAAATTAACCCCCCCATCGGCAAAATGTTGCAGGCCCCCAAACGGGCCCTGGCACCTTTTGGCGAGGCAGGGCAACAAATCCACACCCGACCAAAGTGACTTTTATGACAGGTCGCCACACCATCGGGTGCCAGGCCACCAAAGGGGGCCTGGCACCCGATGGGATAAATGAGTGGATATGGGGGGAAAGTCGAGTTAGGCTGGTAACGCTTTGTTTAAGGGGTTAAAAGTGGGTGACAACTTGGGGCCACAGGGCAAAAGAGGGCTATGGCATTTATCGTATTTGAAGGATTAGACGCCTGCGGAAAATCCACCCAAATCAATCAACTTCATGAGGAGCTGGATCGAAAGAATCTGGCCCATAAGGTCTTTCGTGATCCCGGCACCACCGAGCTTGGCGAAAAGATTCGTCCACTGATTTTAGGCACAAATAGTGAAGCGCCGGTCCCCCGTGCAGAAACCCTGCTTTATCAGGCCGCACGAGTGCAGATGGTTGAAAAAAATATTCGTCCAGCCCTTGATAGTGGTGAGTGGGTGCTGTGTGATCGGTTTTATTCAAGTACGGTCGCCTTTCAAGCTTTTGCCCGGGGACTTGATCTTCAGGACATCGAAAGTCTAAATCACTTTGTGGCCCATGATTGTGAACCTGATCTTTTTATTCTGCTGGATATCACAGTTCTTGAGAGTCAAAACCGAAAAGAGCTGCGCGCTAAAACCAGTGGTGTGGCCCAGGATCGTATGGAGCAAGAATCCATTCGCTTTCAAGAGCGGGTGAGAGAAGGCTATTTGTACCAGGCCGCTAAAAATCCAAAACAATGGCTTGTGATCGATGGACTTAAAAAACCAGAAATGATTCTCGCTGAAATTTTAACGGAACTTAAAGGGCGAAAATGGCTTCTTTGATTTCTCAATTGATTGGTCATCAGTCACAAAAAGAAAATCTGATCGACAAAATCAAGCGTGACCAGTTTCCATCAAGCCTGATTTTTTTTGGCCCCAGCGGAGTTGGAAAAAAGTTTTTCGCCCAAAGTTTATTACAGGTTTTTAATTGCAAAGAGGCTGAGCTTTCTTGCGGAAAATGTTCGAATTGCCTGAGAACTTTACATAACGAAAGCGAATTTCTGGTTGAGATTACGCCTGAACAAAAAACTTTGATCGGTGTGGATCAAATCAGAGAACTCAACCGCAGTCTTTCTTTAAGAACAAACCATGAAGCTCGTTTTGTGATCATTGATCCGGCCGATTCTTTATCCACCCAAGCGGCCAATGCTCTGCTAAAAATTTTAGAAGAAACGCCACCCAAAACTTATTTTATATTAATTACTGAAAGAGCATCTGCCCTTTTAGCCACCATCAGGTCGCGGGCACCGATAATTCGCTTTGATAAACTGAGTTTAGATCAACTTAAAACCAACACTGACTTTGATGATGTAGCACTCAACTGGTGCGATGGTCGCTTGAGCCGAGCCCAAGAGTTATCAGAACCCACGCAAAGAGAAGAATTAAATAAGGCCTTTGATTTTTTTTATGCCCTGCTTTTTGACCAACCCCAAGACTGGAAAAAGCTCTCGCCCACATTTTTTAATGAAGCAGAAACGAGAAAGTTTTACTTTCAAATTTGGTTTCAGGCGCTGAATAAAAAATTGCATCAATCAGGAGAGAACCTTGAATGGTTACCTCCTGAGCCCCAAAGACTCAGTGCTATCCACGAGCAGGTTGAAAATTTAATGAAAGATCTTGATGCCAATGTCGACAAACTTTTAGCCGTCGAAAACTTTTACTACCAATTGAGAGCGTAACCATGGCTGCCCGTACATCTGTTTTACCCCTAGAGTTTAATGAGCCAGCTATAAAAAATATTGGTTGGACTGATATCCATACCCACCTCAACTTTCTAGAAATTTCACCCCGAGAGGCCGTTGAAAAATGTCTAAAGATGGGGATGAATCGCATTATCACCATTGGGACAGAGCCTGAAGATCTACCCATAGTTTTAGAGCTCGCTAAAGAGTTCGCGCCCCATGTTTTTTGTACTCTTGGAATTCACCCGCACGAGGGCCAAGTTTATGATGATAAAGTCGAAGAGTTTTTAATCGCAAATCTTTCAAACCCCAGGGTGGTTGCTGTGGGCGAGATCGGCCTTGATTATTTTTACAATCACTCGGACCACGACAAACAACTCAATGCCTTTCGCGCACAGATGTCTTTGGCTGAAAAGTTTTCTTTACCAGTTGAAATCCACACCCGCGATGCCGAAGACGACACCATCGAAATCCTTAACGAATTTAAGGGTCGAGTCAAAGGTGTGATCCATTGTTTTACCGGCACCCAAAGACTGGCCACAGCCGCATTGGACTGTGGTTATAATATTTCATTCAGTGGAATCGTGACCTTTAAAAATGCCGATGATTTAAGGCAAGTTTGCCTGAATACCCCGCTGGATCGTCTTCATGTCGAAACCGATGCGCCTTTTTTAGCGCCAGTACCGATGAGAGGGCTTAAAAATCAGCCTGATTTTATGCTTTGGACCGCCCAGTTTGTCAGCGATCTAAAATCGGTGCCGCTTTTGGATTTTTGCCAGCAAATGAAAATCAATGCGGACCAGCTCTTTCCTAAACTTTGCCTCTAAAAAACCGCGGTCATCAACAGGACGGCGTTGACTCCGATTCAAGCAGTCGATAAGACAATGGAATTCTAAATTTCATTCTTTTTCCTGGAGGCAAAGTGTCAAAAAAGCTTCGTGTTGGTATCAATGGTTTTGGTCGTATCGGTCGGATTCTTCTTCGTCAGGGTTTTGATCAATTTGAATTTGTAGGGATCAATAGTGGTTCTGGAAGTGTTTCTGCCCAGGCCCATCTTCTTAAATATGATAGCACCCACGGGCGCTTTAATAAAACCGTTGAATCTGATGAAAGAAATTTGATTGTTGATGGAAAAAAGATTCCCATGTGTTTTGAAATGGATCCCACAAAAATTCCTTGGGGCGAGTGGGGAGCTGATATCGTTTTTGAATGCACCGGAGCTTTTAAAGACACGGCTGCCAATAAAAAACATATTCAAGCTGGTGCAAAAAGAGTTATCGTTTCGGCTCCAGCTAAAGTGGATGCCACTTTTGTTTACGGTATCAATCACAAAAATTATGACCCGCAAAAACATTACGTTGTCAGTAATGCCTCTTGCACCACCAATTGTTTAGCACCTGTTGCAAAAGTTCTTAATGATCATTTTGGAATTGAATCTGGTCTTATGACTACGATCCACTCTTACACTAATGATCAAAGAATTCTTGATTCCAGTCACAGTGATTTAAGACGGGCCCGTTCGGCCGCTGTTTCAATGATTCCAACATCCACCGGTGCCGCTGCAGCTGTTGGTGAAGTTTTACCAGCACTCAAAGGTAAAATTGACGGCTTAGCCGTTCGCGTACCAACACCTAATGTGAGCCTTGTTGACTTAACGGCTCGTCTTTCAAAATCTGTGACCGTCGAAATGGTCAATCAAGCATTTATCGAAGCTTCCCGCGGAGAACTTAAAGGTGTTCTAGCTTGTACCAATGACCCTGTTGTGAGCGTTGACATGAACGGTGTGAGAGAGAGTTCAATCATTGATCTTGAAAACACTTTTGTGATCGGTGATCAATTGGTTAAAGTTCTTTCTTGGTATGATAACGAAGTGGGTTTTTCTTGTCGAATGCTGGATTTAGCAAACTACATGGAAAGCCAAGGTCTTTAAATGGCAGTCCACAGATTTCTGGATATTCGTAATATTGAATTTAAAGGCAAAAGAGTTTTTTTACGACTTGACCTGAATGTTCCTATCAAAGATGGCAAAGTCCTTGATGACAACCGTATTAATCAAGCTTTACCCACGTTAAAGTTTTTGCTCGAGCAAGGTGCAAAGGTGATTGTGGCATCCCATCTTGGTCGCCCCAAAGGTATTGAGGATCGTGACAAGTATTCTTTAGAGCCTGTGGCTCACGTTTTGAATCAAAAAGGTTTTGAAGTTTTATTGATGGAGACTCCTGATTCTGA
>CAYMBT010000071.1:0-11327 GCA_964388755.1 uncultured Pseudobdellovibrionaceae bacterium
AAAAAATTTCAGCTCGTGAGGGTCGCCCCAACTTTGAAGATCTTAACTCTTATATTACAAAACTCACCCAAGAGGCGAGCACATTATCTATGGCCCTGATTCGACCGACAGCGAACACGCCATTTGAAGATATTATAGAATTAATGGATACCGTTCGCGAGAGCGGCATTCAGGACCTCGGGGTAACGCCCTTATAAGATACTTTATTTCGCTCAGGGGGAATTATGTTTGGACAATCATCAACTTTGGGATCTAAAAAATCTTTTGGATCCGTTCGAGGTACCAAGAAAAATTTAGTGGCAACCGTGATGTTGACGTCTCTTGTGGATACTTTTTCGGTTCTTGTTATTTATTTACTCTATAATTTCTCAGCCACTGGCGACCTTCTTTATTTGAGCGAGGGTATGGAGCTTCCTGCAGCTGTTCGCTCGGTTGAGCTTGATCGAAATGTGGTTGTCAAAGTTGAAAAAGATAAACTTTTTATCGAAGAACACGAGGTCAACCACTCTCAATTAGTTTCAAAACTCATTGAGATGAAAAAGGATTGGGAAAAATATTATCCCGATACCCAATTCACCGGTGCAATGACCATTCAGGCGGATCGAAGGCAAAATTACGGTCTATTAAGCCAAGTGATTCAGGCGGGAAGTCACGCCGGATACAGTGATATTCATTTTGCAGTCATCAAAAAATAGGAAACGTGAAAAGTGAAGCAAATAACTCAAATTATGTCTCTCATTTTAGCAATTGGGCTTTTTTCTCAAACCTTAAAAGCAAATACCGCGACACAAGATATTCTGATTCAAAAACTCACCCAAGTTTACTTATCTTTACCAGAGAGCAATGAAACTAAAATCAAAATGACTTTGCGTTTGGCAGATCTCCATGCTGAACGTGGACGAATCAAAGCTAAAAGTTTAGAAGCTTGTGCCACCTGTGATTCGGGTGTTTCTGATCGTAAAAAGGCCATAGAGTATTATCGCGCGGCACTGCCACAGATTCATGGCGAGCAAATTCAAAATGTTTGGATTCAGATCGGTCATCTTCATGAGGTTTTATCCGAGAACAATAAAGCGATGGAAGCCTATAAAAAAGTGATTGCCCTTGAAAATAGTCCCATGCGAGCCGAGGCTCAATTTTCATTGGCTGAGATTCATTTTAAAAATAGAGACTTCGTCACGGCCCAAAAACTTTATCTAGACACAATGACCAGTTCGACTTTTAAAAGAAAGGGGCTTGCCACATTTCGCAGTGCTTGGTGTTTTTATAATCGCGGAGAAATCAATAAGGCCATTCAATCCCTCGATCAACTTCTGGCCAGTCCTGAGCTTCTCTCTCGTGGTGGGGACAGTTCAGCCAGTGCTGACCAAGGTTTTCAGTCCGAGGTGGCAAAAGATTTTACTGTTTTTGTGGCACATAGCTCGAATGTGAATTCTGATTGGATTCAAAAAGTTTATCAATATAGTCCAACGCCCACTCGCATTGAAAACGTTTCTTTTTTAGCAAAAGAACTGGAGCGCTTGGGACGAATCGAACAAGCACAAAAAGCTTGGCAGATGGTTGTTAACGAAACCTCTGATCCACAGATCCGTATGGAGGGCCTAGTTTATTTAGCGGGACTTCAACTTAAAATCAATCAAGCTCCTCAGGCTCTGCCGCTGCTTAAAAAAGCTTTTAGTCACTGGTCAAGTTTGGCCTCTTGTCGTGAGGCTCGTGTTTGCGATGAACTTAAAGTCAGACTTCGCACAATAGTTTTTGACTGGAATCGCGTTGAGCAAAAAAATCCATCCCTTGAACTTCTAGAGGCCTATCAGGGTTATTTTACGGTGGTGAGTGATCAACCCCAAGCTTTTGAGTTGGCCTCTCAAGTGGCCAGTCACAATAAAGAATTTGCTTTGGCACTGGAATGGAATCTAAAAGCCCATAGTTTAACAACCAGTAAAGAAGACCAAGAAAGACTTTTACTAAAACGAGTAGAGATCGCTGAGGTTTCTAAAAATCCAGAGCTTCTTGATCAAGCCCAAACTTTTTATCTTTCAAAGAGCTCACTTAAAAAACACTCTTCAGACATCAGGTATCAAAGGGCACAAAAAAGTTACGAGGCTAAAGACTTTCAAAAAGCATCCACAGAGTTTAAGGCTTTAGCACTTCATCCTGCCACTCCTGGGAAACTCAAAGCTCAAGCGGCCGAACTTGCGCTGGATTCCCTCGTATTACTTAAAAATGATCATCTGATCGAAACTTGGGCCAAAGAATTTGCCGTGGTCCTTCCAGAGAAGAGTCAAAGAATGCGTCAATTGGCTTCTCAATCTGTTCTCTCGCAAACAGCAGCCCTATCAGAAAAAGAAACCGACGCCGATGCAGCCTGGGCGACTTTAAGTCGCTTTGATGTCACCAGTGCTGATGCTGAAAGGCTTAAGTCTTATCATCAAAACCGAATTATTTTAGCTCGAAAACTTAAAAAATTCTCAGAGATGGAGCAATCTTTGCGTTCTTATTTAGGACTTAAAAACCTCACAGAAAAAGAGCATACTTTTGCCTTAGAGAACAAAGTTTGGCTGAGCGAATTGCAGTTGAATTTTGATGAGGCCTATCAGAGTTATAAAAAACTCAACACAAAAAACTGGTTAGAGACAGCTCGTCTGGCAGATTTGGCCGAAAAAAATTCTAGGGATTATTATATTAAGTCACTCACAACAATTAAAGATGAGAGTCTAGGACTTACGATCTGTGAGAAGCTTGTGCGCGATCAAAAATCAATGGGTTCAGATCTTAAAATGTGTTTGCCCCATTTTAATAAAGATAAAAATCGTTTTGCGGCACTTCTTTTAGATATTTACGGAAACCAAAAGAAACCCAAAGACCTTCTGAGCCTTCTTAGTCAGTACCAAGTAGCAGAGACTCCGTCAGCTGGGGCTCTTCGTCGATTACTGATTTTTCAAGAGGGCGAGAGCAAAGTGGCTCTTTTGCAAAAACATAAGTTAGATGGTCGCACCTCGCAAATTGCTCGCTCGCTTAAAACGCGCATTGATCTGATCACTGATTTTGAGCGCACAATTTCTAAAGCCACAGAGATGCAAGATTGGTTGACCCAAACCGTATTTCTTTCTCAACTGAAAAGTCAGTATATGGGCTTTTTTAACGAGCTTTTAGGTTTACCTACTCCCCAAGAATTAAGTGTTGAAGAGCAGCAGGAGTATTTGACTCTATTGTCTCAACAAGCAGCCCCTTATAAAGAAAAGGCTGATCAGATCCAGTTTAAATTGGATGAATTATGGAAGAATCAAGCAGCGATCGATCAAGTTTATGCCGACTTTCATAAGTCATCACGGACAACACAAAGCTTACTGGCTCCACCTTTAGAAAAACTCTCTCAAATAGAGAAACCTAAAGGTCATGACTTTGGCTTGGTCTATCGTGGTGATGAGTCTCGAAAAGTTCCATCCCTTGGTCTTTTAGAGATGGCTCGCCAAGAAGTGAAGTCTTCACCTTTGAACCAAAAAGCTCTTAAAAAGTTAATTCAACTAGAGACTGAGCGGGGCTATAAACCCATGATTATTTACCTCAATAGTCGACTAAAACTTCTTGAACAAGGTTTTGATAAGCAGGAGAAATCTCTATGAAATTTTTAATTCTACTCTTTTTGGCTTTGAGTCTTCCAACTTTAGCTCTTTCAGCTCCTGCAAAAAAATCTCCTGAGAATAAAAAAACCAAAACCACAAAAGAACTCTCTTTTGACGAGATCCTTGTGCAAGGTAAACATCATTTCTCTGACGAAGCAATTGTCACCGTTGAGCAGGACAAAGTCCTTGATGCCCTTTTAGAAGTGCGCAAAGACTTTAAAGATCGAATTCAGCAATCTGCGAAAAGAAATTGAGGTCAACCATGGAAAAAAGTTTAGTGCTTTATAATTTGACTGGAGATGTGGTTCGCGTGTTTCCGTGGACTTCTCCCAAAAATGTTTGGACTATTTATCGCAAAGACAATAAACGTCTGGAAGTTTTAAGTTCTATTGATCATCTTAAAACAAAAAAAATCCCTTTCGATATTATTAACGAAAGCCTTGGTCGTGCCATTGAAGCTGGTCCTGTAAAACTCAACCAATTTGGTTATCTTCAGTTAGCCCAGCCCCAAAGTATTGCGCCCACACTTTCGAATTTTGAAGAAACTGAATCAAGCAAAATTAAAAAAATTCTATTAGCCTCGGCTTTTATCTATCTGACTTTAGGAGTTTTACTCAATACCGTTTTAGCTCCCCCTGAAGTGGCAGAAGTCGAAGTCAAAGAAGAGAAAAAAAGAGAAATCGTTAAAGTCGTACAAAGAAAAATCGAGAGAGCCACCACCCAAATTCGACCCACGATCAGCGTTAATCCCGCAACAGTTGAAAAACCAAAAACAGCAAGCCCTGCCGCTTGGAAAAGAAGCGGAGCGCTTGCAGCCCTTGGACAGCTTAATAAAAGCAATCAAAAAGGTGGTCTTGATTTAGGCGCTGTCAAAGCCAGTGCCGGAGTAGGTCTTGGTGGAAGCCAAGGCAGTGGTGGAGTGCAAACCAGTCTCTATGGTAAGGGGCTTGTCGCTGCTCCCTTAGGTGAAGGTCAAAATATTAAAGGTGGCGGCGGATACGGAACAGAAGGTAAAGGCGGTGGGAAAGCTGGTTACGGTACCCTTTCTTTAGTCGGAGCCACGGGTGCTTCGTTGATACCCGTTCCCGAAGAAGCCACAGTGGATGGCGGACTGGATAGCAGTCTGATTGCTGACGTGGTTCGTAAGAATTTAGGTCAAATCACCTTTTGTTACGAACAAGGTTTGCAAATGAATAATGCGCTGGCCGGAAGAGTGGCCGTGCAATGGGTGATTGATGGAAGTGGCGGAGTTCAGTCGGCTAAAGTCAAAAGCACATCTCTTAATGATCAAAACGTAGAAGACTGTATTTTAAGAAGACTCAGAACTTGGAAGTTTCCAATCCCTGCTGGTAACCAAGCAGTGCCTGTCTCTTATCCATTTTTGTTAAAGCGGGCAGGCCATGGTTAAAAAATATTCGAATCTCATTTTTGGAGGCATTATGCAAAAAATTTTAGTTTTACTTTTTATGCTACTTTCAGCTTGTCACAGTGGTTGGGATAAAGACCCCTTTGCAGGTCAAAGTGATAACGTCCAAAATGCCATTGCCAAGGGAGCTGAAAAAAAAGCCATCCCCCCACTTTTTGGTGTTCTGTTTGTGGATGTAGAACCCTATTATAATGTCAAACAGGGCCAAAAACTTGAAACCGTCATTAAGTACAGAATCACCCATCCTGATTTTAAATTTCATTCTCTTCTGATCAAGAATATTGAGGACACAATACCCGGTGGCTCTTTTGACGAAGAAACCGGTGTATTAAAAGTCGATGTCAGCCAAATTCGCATTCCAGCAGAAACAGCTGTTTTTGTAATTCCCTTTACCATTTCATTGATTGCTGAATATCAAGGACTTCTTCATGAAATGCCGGTGAATTCTGCCATTCATGTTATTCGTCGTGACTATCAAGCACCTGTTGTTGAAAAAGTTGAGGGGCTACCCACTTCAGTCAAAGAATACTCTGGCAATTACGATTTTTCTATCATCGTACGAGATGATGATTCGATCAGTGGTCCAAGACTGAATCTGTTACCAGATACATTAAGTAGTAACAGTGGCTCTCAGTATATTGATTTTGATCAAGTGCCTGTTGCGGTAGAAAACGAACCGGGACTTTGGAGATTTAATGCTCGAGTTGTAATGGGCCCATCTAAAGAGATCACAAATTTAAACACATCCCTTCGTTTTAAAGCCGTGGCCACCTCTGTTTATGGTGTGAGCAGTATGGCCAAAGTCTCTTCATTCACTGTCTATACCAAAGCATTTAATCCCCACTTTTTTGCTGATCAACGAGTGATATTTAAAAAAGGCGAAAAAAGCAGTTATAGTTTTACAGTGGCCGACATACGTAACGAGGGCAAAATCGAAGCCAGTTTTGAAAGTCTTTGTACAAAAGATCTTGGCCCTGATGCCAGTTGTTTTTGTCGTATAATTTCTCAACTCGGGGATAGTGTAAATCGTTGTTTCATCGAATGGACTCCCACAGAGGTTGGTCAATTTAAGATTAAACTTAAGGCCACTAATACAACGAATCGCTTAAGCACATTTTATCGAGATCAAGCCACCTCTGAACTTGAGATGACTTTACAAGTTGGCCAATAAAGAAAGGAATACCATGAGAAAGTTATCAATTATTTTTATCATTATTTTTCAAGCTTTGTTTGTTCAAGCCGATATTCTTAAAGATTTTGATTCTTTAGGTGGTAACGACACCTTAATCAACCGAGCCAAAGTTTTACAGCCCGAAAAAGAGGTGCGAGTTGTGCAAGATCGCACCGTGGATCGTCGTTTAAGAAGTGAGTTTTCTGCTGGATACAATAACGTGGTCGGAGGGGATGCATATCTGCAAACTCAAATGCTCACCGCCCAGTATTTCTTTCATATTAATCCTTATTGGACTGTGGGTTTAGGTTACTTTTCAGCCTTTAACCAGCTCTCACGCGAGGGGCAGTACTTGATCACAAACGATGCCCTTGTTCCTGATGTGGATCAACCCGACTCAGGTTATGAATTGCTGGGTCACTTCGCGCCGGTCTACGGAAAGATTAATCTTTTTAACCAAGCGGTTTTACAATTTGATCTGTACGGGATTGGATCTTTTGGAAATATAAAATTGAAATCCGGTGATACCAGTACATTTTCAGTGGGGGCAGGTTTTGGTCTTTGGATCTCTCAGCATCTCACCACTCGTTTAGAAATTCGCCAAAGATTTTACGAAGCCCAAAGATTGGGTTCTGCTGCTCAAATCGAAACCACGTCCATTGGTTTTTCTTTGGGTTATATTTTATAGGAGTCACTGTTCATGAAAGCTATTCTAAGTTTGATCCTTATTTTTACTTTTCAAGCCCAAGCTGATGATTTACTTGATGTCTTAGGTGGAGAAAGCAAGTCTATTGAAATGAGTTTTGATAAAAAGAATAGTCTTTTTAAATCATTACTTTCAAAGCCCAACGCCGAACAAAATATTTTTTTTCAATTTCTTGAAGCAGGAGATTTTAAAAAGGCACTTTATCAGTGGCCATCAGCCTTTGAAAATTCATCTTTTACCCAAAGTGAAAACGGAAAGTCTCTTTATGCCTACCTCCTTTTTAAAAATGGTTTGCCTGTTACGGCCCTTGAAAAATTATTTTTACTCAATCCACAAAAAATAAACCCACAAATGATTCAGCTGTGGCAGGGTTTATTGCAGACCGACGATCAGATTTGGAGTCGTGCTGAACTTGTATGGAATGATCAATGGACAGCACTTTTTGGTGTTTCAGCTGAGGTCAGTGTTCGGTCTCGTCAATTTTCACAAACCTTAAGCCTTAAAGATTATGAAGCCCTATTAAGAAAAACCGCAGCCAACACTTGGGAGAGAAGTTGGACGGAGTGGCGTTATATCAACGAATTGCTTTTAACCGGTGAAGACATCAAAGCGGCAAAGCTTCTTAAGCATCTTGAATCGGTCAAAGAAAATAATCCTATTTCATCGAATCTCATTCATCTCACCGCAGCCCGTATGCTTTATCAAAATGGTTATCTCACCCAGGCCATCGACTATTACAGTAAAGTCGAAAAGGCATCCGATTATTGGTTTGAAGCTCTTGAAGAGATGGCATGGGCAGAACTCAGAATGGGTCGCCCGCAAAACACCCTAGCCCATACTCAGACTTTATTAGTTCCAGCACTGGCGGCCGATGTGGGGCCAGAGAGTTTTTATCTCGCTAGTCTTGCCAGTCTTAAGGTCTGTGATTACACAGAGGTTTCTAAGATTCTTAAAAGTTTTCGCACTCGCTTTCAAGCCAAAGCAAAAGTTTTGTTAGCTCTTAAAGAGCAACCACAAAATAAAGCCACGCAAAAATTATTGAACCACCTCTCTACAAAAAAAATCAGCACTCTTGAGCTTGGATCTGATGCCACTCTAATCCCTCGTCTCGCCACTCGTGATGAAGAGCTTTTTTTTAGAGCAGGTAGAGCCCATGCTTTGCGTTTAGAGTCTCAAAAAGCGGATCAGCTTTATGCCCAATCTCTGAGCGAAGGAACGGCCCTTGTTGGCTTTCAAGCCAATATGGAAAAGTTTAAAAATCAAATTGCCTCACATTCTCAGCAAAGTTTTAACCAAGCTTTAGATCGCCTTAAGACTCTGGCTGACCAAGAACTTAAAGAGATCTCAACCACCCTTAACAAAATGCAGATCGTTGAAGCTGAACTGATTCAACAAATCACCCAGGTCGAGCGAGTCATTACAGCTACGGGTAAAGATAAACAGAACATTAAAAAAGGTACGACTGGATCCAAAGCTAAAGACACCCTTAGTTTTTCATTTAAAGGCGAGATTTGGTTTGATGAACTTTCAAACTATCAGATTGATATCGCTAAAGGTTGTCAGTCCGGGGGGGATAAAACGCTATGAAGTTGATCAAGCTACTAGGCTTAGCCTCCACAATTTTTATTCTCAGTTGCCAGGCTGATCCTGGCCCCAAAAAAATTCCACTGGAAGATAAAAAGTTAATCGATAAAAGTCTTAACGATATTTCTTTTAACCCTTCTGTGGACATTCTTTTTATTATTGATGATTCAGGAAGTATGTTTTCTGTCCAAAAACAATTGGCAGCAAACTCTAAGTTGTTTATCGAACAATTTTTTAATACCAAATTTATTGATTACCATATCGGTGTGACCACATCTTCGCTTTTTGACAGTTCAAGTAAAGCTCCAGGTGGTCAACTTCGTAATGTTGAGGGTTACACCTACGTCGATCGAATAACACCGGCCGGCGATATCGTCTTATCAAATATGTTAAATGTGGGAACCAGTGGTAGTGCTACCGAGCAGTTTTTTAGTATCCATATGAATACTTTTGCAGAACCCTTATTAAGCGGCGCTAATCGAGGTTTCTATCGAGAAGATGCGCAATTAGCGATTTTTGTAATTACTGATACCGAGGACCAAAGTTCTTTTTCTGCCCTTGAGGCCTACGAGTTTTTGCGTGATCTTAAAAATAAGGATGAAAGAAAACTCCATTATGCCGCCGCCCTGGTGCATGTGGATCCCAATTGTAGAAGCTCAGAAAATATGGATCCAAGAAAAATAAGATCCATTATCGAATTATTTCAAGAGCGGGGCTACAAATTTAGCCTTTGCCAGCCTAATTATGGTGAAGATTTAGCGACGGTGGCCACTCGCCTTATCAGGTCCGCCTCAACAGTTTATCTGGATCAATTGCCTGATGTCACAACCTTGCAAGTCTTTTACGGCGATCAACGATTACTCAATGATCCTCTTAAAGGCTGGGTTTATGATCCAGATCGTAATGCCATAATTCTTTCTGCAGGAATTGAAATTGATGAGACTGTTCCGCAAAGTTTGAGAGTCAAATTTGAGGCGGTTTACAAATAACCGCCCCGAATATAAATTTAGAGCTTTATTCTTCTGAGCCTTAAAGCATTTCCAATCACAGAGACTGAACTTAAACTCATGGCAAGACTAGCAAACATGGGGCTTAATAAAATTCCAAAAAATGGGTAAAGAAGACCAGCGGCCACCGGAACGCCAAGCGCATTGTAAAAGAAAGCAAAGAACAGATTTTGCCTAATATTTTTCATGGTGCCTTGGGAAAGCTTATGGGCTCTGACGATTCCAAGAAGATCACCTTTCACTAATGTTATGCCGGCACTTTCCATGGCCACATCAGTCCCTGTACCCATAGCAATACCCACATGGGCTTGGGCAAGGGCTGGGGCATCGTTAATACCGTCACCGGCCATGGCCACGATTTTTCCCTCTTGTTGCAGGGATCTGATGATTTCATTTTTTTTCTCTGGCAGTACGTCGGCATGAAATCGATCAATACCCGTTTTTTCAGCCACAGTTTTAGCGGTGAGTTGATTGTCACCAGTGAGCATGATGACTTCAATTCCTTGCTTATGGAAATAGGATAGGGCTTCTTTTGTTGTCTCTTTGATGGGATCTTGAACAGAAATGACTCCGGCAGGTTTTCTATCAATGGCCACCAGCATAGCTCCTTCACCTTTATTCTGCATCACACTTGCCATTTCTGAGAGCTCTTTGGCATCCACATTAAATTTTTCTAAAAGTTTTCGATTACCAACTAAAACTTCATGATTTAAAACCTGACCTTTAAGTCCCATACCAGTGAGAGACTCAAAATCTTTTGTTTTCTCTATTGCGATATCTTTGTCCTTAGCACCTTCCACAATGGCATGGGCGAGGGGATGCTCACTGACATTTTCTAAAGAGGCTACTAGTTTTAAGAGCTGCATTTGATCAATGCCGTTCATGGCTTCAACGGACGAGAGTTTTGGTTTTCCTAAAGTCAGTGTTCCGGTTTTATCCACCACAAGGGTAGTGATTTTCTCCATCGTTTCAAGTGATTCGGCATTTTTAATTAAAACTCCGTGACGGGCTCCTTGACCTGTTCCCACCATAATCGACATGGGTGTTGCAAGCCCCAAGGCACAGGGACAAGCGATAATCAAAACGGCCACCGAGTTAAGAATGGCGTAGGTGAGGGCTGGTTCTGGCCCCCATAAGATCCATGCGATTGCAGTAACAATAGATACTAAAATCACAGCCGGCACAAAATAAGACGACACAGTGTCAGCCAACTTTTGAATCGGCGCTCGACTTCTTTGGGCTTGAGACACCATTTTTACTATTTGGGATAAAAGTGTATCTTGTCCGATACGGGTTGCTTTCATAACAAAACTTCCATGAACATTTAATGTTGCACCCGTGACTTTACTTCCCAAAGTTTTCTCAACAGGTATGGGTTCACCGGTGATCATTGATTCGTCAATTGAACTTTGACCCTCAATAATTTCTCCGTCCACTGGAACTTTTTCTCCGGGACGGACTCTGAGTTTATCCCCTAGGTGAATGTGTTCTATGGGTATATCCTCTTCTTTTCCATGATCAAAAACTCTTCGCGCTGTTTTGGGTGAGAGCCCTAAAAGTGCTTTGATCGCATTACCCGTTTGGCTTCTTGCACGAAGTTCTAAGACTTGTCCAACAAGCACAAGTGTTATGATCACAGCGGCCGCCTCAAAGTAAAGTGGAACCATTCCGCCATGAACTTTAAAGTTCTCAGGAAAAAGGCCCGGAAAAAATGTGGCGAACACACTGTACAAATCGGCCACACCTGGACCAATCGCGATCAAGGTAAACATATTCAGATTTCGTGATTTTATGGAAGCCAGGCCTCTTT
>CAYMBT010000072.1:0-11208 GCA_964388755.1 uncultured Pseudobdellovibrionaceae bacterium
ATTCAGGTATCTGATATCAGAAGTCGGATATCAGATATCTGTAATGTTTGTGGTCCTAGCTTAGATTATTCTTTTAAGAGAACTGATTTGGCGTTGTTAAAGTAATCAACAAGCTCATTTATTTTTGCTTTCGTCTTCTTATCAACTTTATTCCAGACGCAGTCTTTTTTAACATTTTCAACATATAACTTTCCGTCTTTAAACTGGTCTCCAGCAATAATCATAGTCAGTTCACCACCAGATCCAATAAGTGGATCATTGGGGCAACCGTAGCGATCGTAAAAAGTCATAGAAGTTAAACTTGCTGGTAGAGACTGAATTTTGGCAATCAGCTCGCTTAAATCCTTAGAAGAATTTTCTATACCCACTTTTTTTATCTTTTGAGAATGATTCATACGATAGAAAGTTCCATCTTCAGTTAAATAAAAAGCATAACTATCTTCAGGGAAATCCAGAAACCCAGCACTAAAGTACATAAGATAATTAATATTTCCCTGAGCTTGAGAATTTAAAGCGAAAAACATTAAGAAAATAATAGGTAAAAACCTTAAAGTCATAGAATTCTCCTTTGATATTTCAAGAAACTAACACATTCGTTTAATTTCAATTAAAAAAGTTGAGAACCCTGAAAAAAGTTCGAAAAAGTTGATAAATTTATAGACAACCTTTGGTATCAAAAAGGATCCAATCAGCGGGCTTCATCGAATTGTTAGCGTACTATTAGTTCAGCTAAAAAAGTTTAACCTTGTTCTAATATCTGCAAAAACAGTATGTTATGACAAACTGCTTATACAGAAAGAAAGAGTACTTATTAATCAGAGCCTTGGGTTTTTACGTTTTTATTGTAAAGACCTAAAACCAATAAAGGGGTCACCCATGAACCAAAAAATTGGGATAAGTCTTTATTTTTGCGGGTTGCCATAGCGGCCACCGAGAGGGCCATGGCACCGACAGCTAAAGATAGGTAAACACCTGATGGGATTTTAGCTGTTTGATTCTCAATTTTTTTTGTGGTTTCACCCTCTTTATGATCTTGGTTTTGACTCATTTGGGTGTTGGATTTTTCAGAATCTTTATCTTTTTGTTGGCTTGAATATTTATTGGGATAATCGGTGGCTACTTTTGAATTTTTACTCGATGAAGTGGATTTGTTTGTTGTGGTATTATCTGTGTTCATTTTTTCTCCTCGCAAAGAACTGTTGAAATCTCAAAATCATAATTATATTTAAGTTCAAAGTTGCAAACCCTAAGCCACTTAAGCCAAAGATCTCAGTCGATTTGAATGAGGTTTTAATTCATTATTAATTTTCAATGAGGATTCCCGACTCATAGGGCGAGTCATTATATCACGAGCAGAATTCAATAAATTGTCTACTCATCAAAAAAACCTTTTAGCCCAGAGGGACAATTCTGTAAGGGTTGATGAAATCGTGGGAGTAGTAATAGTGGTGTTTGATGTGGCTGATGTTGGTTGTGGATTTTATAGCTTCTAGGCTCATCAGGCGATTGAGATAGAGTTTAAGATTTTGGTATTCGGAGATTTTTTTGATATTGCATTTGAAGTGGAGGTAATAAACGCTGTCAAAACGGATGAGGGTGGTTATGAGGCGAATATCAGCCTCGGTCAGTTGGTGACCCACTAAGAATTCTCTGTCTTTCAAGTGGGACTCAATATTGTCGAGTGAATCAAACAATTGGGTGCAGGCTTTCTCGTAAGCTTTTTGATTTTTGGCAAAACCGGATTTGTAAACACCATTGTTAATGGGTTCATAGGTGAGATCATTCATTTTATCGATTTCGGCTCTCAGTTGGGCAGGATAGAGATCAATATCGCTAGGACATAGACTTTCAAAAGCTGTATTCAATATACGAATGATTTCTGAGGATTCATTATTAACAATAGACTGAGTTTTCTTATCCCACAAAACAGGAACAGTGACTTTAGTCGTCACTAAAGGATCATGTTTTTGATAAACATTATAAAGGTATTTTAAGTCGTACAAGTGATCACCTGTAGCGTCTTTAAAATCTTTACGAAATTCCCAACTGTTCTCTAGCATCTCTGGGTGGACGACACTCACTGAAATTATATCCTTTAAACCTTTTAAATCTCTGGTGATTAAAGTTCTATGGGCCCAGGGACAGGCCAAACTGACGTAAAGATGGTAGCGATTTTTTTCGGGCTGAAACTTTTTATGATCCATGGCGATCTGATCGCGAAATACAGAGGCCTCTCGTTTGAAGGCTCCATCTTTGTCGCTTGTGGCTACTGCATCATTGTTCCACTGACCGTTTTTTAAATGTCCCATGATCACTTCCTTTTCTAGAACATTAAGAATTATATTTTTATTATAATTTCACATGAACATACCATAAATCTTGTATGAATTTAATTGTAACCAAGAATAACTTTTTTTTAACAGAGCTTTACAAGAGATAAGCTTGCCAAAGCCTTAGGGCCGTCGATAGAATGTAATACTTACGACTTCTAAGGAGGGGACAATGCCCACTATTTTTAAATTCAGAACAATACTATCTTTAATCATGTCACTTTTAATGGCTCATATCCCAGAGATGGCTTCTGCGGAAATAGCTCCTAAAATGATCAGTACTCAAGAGTTTGTCGAGCAAATGTCTCGCCAACAGGCTGAAGCTAAGGTTATTGCTCAGTTGGACCGTGAAGAGGTTCAGGTCGAACTCAAAAAATATGGTGTCAGTGCTGCCGACGCAAAGATGCGCTTGGCTTCGCTTTCAGACTCTGAAGTTCGACAACTAGCTACAGAAATGGAAGGGGCTCAATACGGCGGAGTTCTTGGTATTTTGTTAGTGGTTGTTCTTGTCCTACTCATCATTTACCTTGCTCGACGAATCTAAATGAAATTCTTTTTTGTGGTGACAGTTTTATTTTTTAATTTTTCATGCACAACGCTGTCGCCGCAAACACAAAGACTTCTTAAAGTCTCCGCAGATTTTAAAAAAAATCAGATCAATGACATCCCTTTTATTGCGCAGTCCATTGGTGATTGTGGCCCGACCGCCCTTTCTATGGCCCTTAATGGGGCCGGAAAGCCCGTCACCGTCAAAAAGGTATCGCCTTTAGTTTTTACCCCTGATAAAAGTGGAAGTTTACCAACCAATATGATCGGAGCCGTCAGAAGCTTTGGCATGTTAGGTTTAAATATTGATAATTTGCAGGCCTTAGTCGCCGAGGTGCAAGCAGGTCATCCCGTGGTCATCCTGCAAAATTTAGGTTTTAGTTGGTATCCCAATTGGCATTACGCCGTCGTTGTGGGCTACGATCTAGAGGCTCAAGTTTTTTATTTGCATTCTGGCACTCAAAAAAACAGCTCTATTCCAATGACTTATTTTGAGCGCCACTGGCAACTGGCCGATCACTGGGCGCTGGTCGTTATAAAGCCGGGACAGCTGACTGCCACGGGTGATGAGCTGGCTCATATGAAAGCGGCGTCTGGTCTTGAAATTATAGGACTATTCAATGAGGCCGAGCTTTCGTATCAAACAATCTTAAAAAAGTGGCCCCAAAGTCTTGGCGCGTATGTGGGACTCGCTAACGTGGAATTTCATAAGAAAAACTATAAAAAATCTGAATCTTTTATTAAAAAAGCATTAACGTTTGATCCAGACTCTAAAGTACTTTTGAATAATCTTATGGTGATTCAAGAAGCTTTGCGAAGTGAAACTCAAAAAACTAAAAAACGTTAGATAAAATCTCAAAAAGCTGAAATTTAAAATAAACTCAATAACACCTTAAAAAAAAATGACTTAACAAAGGATGCCCTATGATCTATCCATCAAAACATATCAGCGTATCAATTGATAGAAAGCCCAGTGAAGTTTATGAATTTTTATCCAAACCCAACAATCTTCCACAATGGGCGTCTGGTTTAAGCCATTCCACTTTACAAAAAGACGGAGATTATTGGGTCACTGATTCACCAATGGGTTCTGTCAAAATTAAGTTTTGTGATAAAAATAAACTTGGAGTGGTTGATCATGATGTTATTTTACCATCCGGTGAGATTAATCATAACCCTATGCGAGTTCTAAAAAACGGTGTCGATTGCGAAGTGGTTTTTACCCTCTACCGACGACCAAGAATGTCTGATGAAGACTTCAAGAAAGACTCAGATTTTATAATAGAGGACCTCGATAAACTAAAATCTATCCTTGAAAAAAAATAGACATTTAAAATTATAAATCCAACGTACCAAACTCACCCGTGGCTTTTGATAGAGCAGCCTGAGATATTTTTTTAAGATCTAAATTTTTTATACGATCTATAGCCAATTCAATATGCCCGTCTTTGCACAGGATCATGTCAGTTATTTATTTTTCTTCAAATCGATGAAGCTTAAACCAGAGCTCATCAGTTTGAAATGCAATCTCATACGGCTCCATTATTGCTAGTGCATTCTATATAGATCTTTACTCAATGGTAAAAGATCCCACTAGCCCCAAATCTCCC
This sequence comes from uncultured Pseudobdellovibrionaceae bacterium, assembly GCA_964388755.1. Taxonomy (GTDB): domain Bacteria; phylum Bdellovibrionota; class Bdellovibrionia; order Bdellovibrionales; family JAGQZY01; genus JAGQZY01. Next base: position 4,487 of record CAYMBT010000072.1, read on the forward strand.
CAACGCGGGATTTTTGGGACACTTTTGAGGAGTTGCAATGAGACTGGCTGCTCTTCGGGCGGGTATAATTTTAAAACGATATCGACAAGCAACACAGGTTGCTGTGGCCGCAACATCACTTTTACTCATCCTTTCTTCTGGGACACTTTACGGAGCCAATGAAAATCAAAAATCCATTATTCAAAGCGAAAGCGAAGATGTAGGTTCAAAAACCATAGTCGAAGCCACCGAATTTTTTACCGACGCGAGCGAGACTTTTTATAACTTTCTACCTAAACTTATTGTCGCACTTCTTATTTTAGCCCTTGGATGGCTTGCTCATCGAGTTATTAAGAAATTGGTTTTTAATCAGTTTAAAGATTGGGGAAAAGCCGAAGCCACAATGGCCTTAACCAGTGTCATTGTTGCACTCTGTACACTTGGTCTTGCTTTTAGTGCTCTGGTTGGTGATATTCGCGCACTCTTAGGATCTATTGGTCTTGTGGGACTTGCACTATCTTGGGCTTTGCAGGCACCGATCGAAAGTTTTACCGGTTGGCTTTTTAATTCTTTTCGTAATTACTATAAAAAGGGGGATCGAATCAAAGTGGGAGAGGTTTTTGGAGATGTATTTAAAATCGATATTTTAACAACAACTGTTTGGCAAGCTGGTGGCCCTGGCCAAAGTGTGCAGGCCTCACAACCCACTGGTGCATTGATTACATTTCCTAACTCTGATGTTTTGCGCTCAAATATCATCAACTACACTAAAGACTTTCCCTATGTGTGGGATGAGGTTGAAGTCAGTGTCGCAAACACCAGTGATCTCAATTACACTCTTGACGTTGTTCAAGAGCTCGCTAGCCAAATACTTTCTCCATCTATGAGTGAACCTGCAAGGATCTACAAGAGATTACTTAAAAACCGTCATTTGCCATATGAGGTCAGCAGCTTGCCATCGGTTTTTGCTTTTCCTGCCGATTCATGGACCCAAATTGTCGTTCGATATTTAGTAGAAGCCCGTGATCGTCGACGCACATCAACCGATGTGTACTTGGCCATCTCTCAAGAGCTGGCTCGACCAAAACACCGAGGTAAGATCTTTGCCGGTTACCCACATACCCAAGTAGAAACAATACTTAAAAAAGAGCGGGAGGTTGATTAAAACATCCTTGCTTTAAAAAATGGGATACTTTTTTTTGTGATTTTCAGTGATAATAACAAAAATGAGTCAGTGAGCTTAATTCATTATCTATCCTACTTAAGCTGCATTTGAGTTTAGGGTTAAGCTCACAACACTGAAGCAAAAAGAAGTGATAATGGTATTTTTTTCACTTCTTTAAAAAAGAAGAAAATCATGATCATATGGTGTGCTTATTGCCAAAATTTTTTAAGAGAATCGGCCCCCTTCGAGGATCTGACAGTCAGTCATGGCATGTGCCCAGATTGTGCCCAAAAAGGGTTGTCTCAAACCAAAGTCGATGAAACAAAATTAGATCAGTTGGTGCAATTACAAAAAGAACTTTATTCAGCGGGCCATTCTGGAGACTTTTCTCGTATTGAACCTCTCATAAAAATTAGTAAAGAAATGGGTATACGACCAATCGATATGATTTTTGGCTTTCTAAATCCCATGCTTATCAGAATTGGAGAACTCTGGAATGAGGGCACAATTACATATAAAGATGAACATCGATTCACAGGGTTTTGCGTAAAACTTCTGGAGGCATTAAAATCCCAAAGTAAAATGAAAAGAAACAATCCCCAGTTTTTACTGGTATCGGCCGACGGTAACAATCATAATTTTGGGCTGCAATTACTTCAACTTTGGTTAGAAGCTCAAGATTGCTCGGTGGAATTAGTCACTTCTGATCTAAAAATGGATCAACTTCTTGATTACACACTTAAAATAGATCCTCTGTATGTCGGAGTTTCTATTTCGCTTCCTGAACAAGCTTTAAGTGTTCAATCTTTTATTAAAACTTTAAATAGTAAAAAAACTTCAGTTCAGCAGATTTTTATTGGAGGTTACGCCGTTAAGGCCGGTCTTTTGACGGCTCAAGAAATGGCTCCAGCCATCATGATAAAAGATGCTAAGGACCTACTCCCCTATTTGCCACAAAATCATCTGAACATCGGATAAAGCGAGTCGATGACCGACTCGCTTAAAAACTTTAATTACAAAGTAACCGATTCATCGTTTTGTAAGATCGTATAGTCCCGGTAAACTTGTTGTCTTGACTATTGGGTACAAGTTTTACAGTCAGCTCTCTGCCATTCCTGTAAAATGAAGAACCAGACGAACTATTAACCGCAGATGGACTTGATACTTGAGTGGCTCCCTCCACACTACAGGTGTCAGTAAGTCCCCTAATTGTGAAAGCTGGAGATCTTTCGCCAGCACGTTCAGTGTGATACATCAAGCGTCTTAAATGGCCGCCTTGATTTTCAAAGTCGATAACATAGCTATTTCCACCACCGACAATCATATTCACCTTACTATGATGGTTTCCAGCTGTTGGGACCCCGTTAGGAAAGGATTCAACACTGCCATTTCTGATTGTATTAAAAAAGAAGTAATTGGTGTTTCCACCTGGGCGCATGTCGTGAATCAAAAGTGTGCCAATTTTGTAATTTTCAGCAGGACAAATTGCTGAACCTGTTGCCCCATCACGAACACAGCTTGTAGTTCTATTAAAAGCATCATCCACAACGACCATGGCATTTGTCTCGCCGGTTAATGTACCGTCAATATCTAAAAGGGATTGAGAGACGTGACTGTCCTTCCAGCCAAGATCTCTGCCATGCATGTCAATTCTCATCAGTGGTTCTGGAGAAAAGCTTAATCCCGAAGTTCGGTTTGTAAACTTATCAGCACCACCAATTAAACCAATCGGTGTTGCTGTAATATTTTTGGCAGGTCCCGACGTACTGGCAATAGTTCTTGTTGTTGTTGAAAAATGAGCAAAGTGGACATTTTGTAATTCAAATGGCCCATCATACAACACGATTCCGTAGTGTCCCTGAGAGTCTGCTGATGAAGAAATTGATACACGACCTGCATCAGTTTGATAAGGCCCTTCACCAATCATCACTGAATTTCGTATTCTTTGATTGTAAGCATGAAAGTGATGCCAACCATTATCGGCCGTCACGGTTTGATCAAAATTAGATGTTTTACTTCGAGTGTAAAGACCAACAAGCTTACTTTTCATGACTTGGTTACCAACAAAGGTCGGAATATTTGGAGGTGAATAAAGTACGCTATCTATTTCAAAATCATTATCAGGGTTATTGGGGTTAGCTACCTGTCGGTTAACCCTTGCTCCATCCCATGTCATTCCCACGGTTGATGCTTTAGAGATATTATTGTCAAATTGTGTGGTTGTGCTCGTCGAAGGATTTGAGCACTCATCCCTATTGCAAAGTTCTTTGTTTTCAAAGGACATCCAAAAACCTGTCCCTTGGGATCCAGCCGCAACATTATTTTTTATTGTATTTTTGGGATTGGAAATCCAATAGGCCGCAGGTGGTGAAAATCGACGATGTTGGGTTCCTGTGGTAGCGACACCATTGGCTCTAACAGTAGAATCAGATTCAAGTAAACTTCGACCTGAATAGGGTCTCATAGATTTCATCACAAGATTTTTATCGATCACATTAAAAACCTCGTTTCCATCTTCTAAGAAAATCCCATGTCCTCTGTGGTCGTAACAAAAATTATTTTGGACTGTGGCCCAGTTGGTACCATGAACAGTTACACATCTTTGAAAACTATGATGGATGGATGAATTGCGAATAAACTGTCCATTGACGTTTCCAGCAAGATGCCAGTGAAAGGGGTAACGAGCCATCTCTCCGGCTTGACCCATATTAGCGAATTCGACAGAGTCTATATAGGCAAACCCACCTGGCATCACCATCATATGGGCACCAATGTATCGATCATCCTCGGGTAAAGAAGTGGATCGCATATCCTCTTCGGTTTCGATAACGATGTTTCGAGTCATATTACCCACTTCAGCGGCGGATCTCAGAGTCCAGCTTCTTGAGCCTTGTGTATAAGTTTTGTCAGAGCCATAGTGGGTGAAAGATGGCCTTCTATGGATTTTGTAACTTGTTGAGCTTATTCGTTGGGTAATCGTAAACTCTTCGGCTTGTAAATAATCATAGTCACTGGGTGCTATGGCTATACTATCACCCACTTGCCAACCGACTCCGGCATTCACATTGATGATATCAGCCAGTGGTGTGGCATTACCAGCGAGGCGTACCCAATAAGATTTCCCACGATGACCATACATATTGACTCGACCGCCACTGACAACCGCAAAAGCTTTTTTGCCCATACTATGGGTCATAGTGTTTCCCATGTGATCCATTGTCATAGAGAGCGTTCGATGACCACGGATCTTAAATCTTATTTTGCCAGTAACCGGATTATCATAAGTCCCGCAATTAATTTCTCCAGAAACCAATACACCCGTTACACTAAGATTATAGTTACCCGTCAGTGGGCAGCTTAGTTTTCCAATGACATTTAAAAGACCTGTTGAATAGTTTCCGTTAATCACAGCTTCGACATCAGCAGGGATAATAGTGTCACCATTAGTTTTAGGAACCTCAGAGAGATTCATTTTACGAATAAAATTAGGTACAGAGTAACGCCCCCCATTGAGCAATGCCAGATTTGAATAACCTGGGATTGTCGAAATTCCGTGGGCATAAATCGTACGACCTCTATGGGCAGTGATCGAAGATTTATTGACAGCAATTCTAAAACGATGACGAACACCTGTAGCGCCACAACGATCAGTCACAGCCTGTTCATGGTTCACTGTGGTACTCCCAGCCACTAAAAATTGACCACCTTGACCAGCAGGACCACCAGTGTAGATGTGAACAGAAAGCTCTTTGGCCACGTTGGACTGACAAGTCCAACCCGTAAAGATAACTTGGGTGGCTGTTTCAGAAACTGCTCCATTGTAACCAATAACACTTTGATCAGAAAAGTTTTGAACATTGATTGTTCCAGATTTGGTTAAAAGTTGATTGGTGGCTGAAGAATTCGCTTTTATACCATAAACATAGATAGGTTTATTACGATACTGAAGCATTGTTTGCTTTGAAATTTTAAATTGATAACGGTGTTTAGAACCACTTGTTCCACAGGCCGTATTTACGGCTTGTTCGTTGTTACGGTTTGCAAGAGCACTGGCGATCATAGTCCCACCGCCTCCCGCAGTCCCATTAACATACATATGGACATTGATGGACTGATTTAAGTTTTCTTGGCAAGCCCAACCTTCGACATAGACATATCCGGCATCATTTGTTGTTCGATCAAGATATCCTTTAACGGCTCCCATTGTGGTTTGGGCAAAAAAGAAACAGAATAAAAAATTTGATAACAGTCTAAGATTATTATTATCAGATTGATCAACAGTAGCCATTGTTTCTCCCCAAAAAATGTCACTATAAGTAGGGGTATTGCAATATAGGAACCAATAGAAAAGTCTTAAGATTTTGACCAAAACTCGTTTGCTTTCTGTTAGTGATTGTATCTTTTTGCAAATTTGTAGATTTTTTAGAGGTTCAAGTTACTATTTTGACGTTTCAATTTGAGACTATAAGAATCACAATTGAAATTCATTATGGGACTTAAAAAATTTCTCGCTCAATCATTTTCATTAATTTAAATCTTGCTTTTTTTTGGATTAAAACGACTTTAATTAAAAAATATTTCATATTAATTTTCCGAACCCTAATGAGACATACCCATAAAGCCTTTTAAAACAGGCATAACTACTCTAAGGACGAGGTAAAAATACTCGTTAAATATTTACAAAACATCCATTGACCTCATTTTTTGACTCTTTGCCATCTGTTTTCTCTCTGATGGTGGCGTCTCTTTTGCACAACTATTAAAATCATAGAGTCGACAAAATCAACTTTGAAAGGAATTTTAAGATGCCTATTCCAGAGAATCAACAATCTGAAAATATCCATAAATCACAAAATTTAGTGAGCAGACCCTTTCAAGATAAACAATTTCTTGATGATAACAAAAACCGTTTGGCTGTCACTGTCGCAGTTTCTCCTATTTTTGCATATTCATTTTTCAGAGATTTTCAAAATCTTCCACTGTTTATGAAAGATTTAAAATCAGTTACTGTCTTATCACTGACCAAGTCCCATTGGGTTGTAGAGATCAAAGGAATGACGGCACAGTGGGATGCTGAAATTATAGCCGATCGTCCCGGAGAAATGATCTCATGGCGAAGTGTCGAGGGCTCTGAAGTTGAAACTTCCGGAACAATTTGGTTTTCACAAGGTCCAGAAACATTAGGCACTGTGATCAGCCTTGTGCTTGATTACAATCTGCCTGGCGGAAAATTAACCGAACTGATTACAAAGATGTTTGGAGAAGACCCTAAGTCTTTAGCTTTTACAAATCTTAAAAGACTAAAGTGTTTTTTAGAAACTGGTGAAGTGGCCACCATTGAAGGTCAATCCAGTGGTCGAAATTCTGGATCAGAAACAATTATGAAACATTAGGAGAACAAAAAAAATGAAAGCACTCACCTGGCAAGGAAAGCAAAAAGTAGGACTTATGAATGTCCCAGATCCAAGAATTCTTTCGGGTGGAGATGTGATCGTTAAAGTAACGTCATCGGCCATATGTGGTTCCGATCTTCATCTCTACAATGGTTATGTCCCTACGATGGAGAAAGGTGATATTT
>CAYMBT010000073.1:0-11165 GCA_964388755.1 uncultured Pseudobdellovibrionaceae bacterium
GATCAGTTACGCTAAAATAACTTTAACAGGAGTTTTAAGTTGTTAAGATGGCAAGACGCTCTAGATCTCATCTGGGCTTATTTTAAGAAAAAAACCGTGGCTCAGATGAAAGCTGTGGCGTTTATTGTCATTTATCTTTTTTGTTTTCAAACTTTTATTCTTGATATTCCTATCCATGAACTGCCTAAAATTATTCTCGGGATTGTTTTTGTGGTTATTGGCCTGACTCTTTTTATGGAGGGCTTAATCCTAGGTATTATGCCCATTGGTGAAAACCTCGGGATTCGTTTGCCGGCTCAAGCCCCGCTTTTTGCAGTTCTCATTTTTGCTTTTATTCTTGGGATTGGTGCGACATTTGCCGAGCCTGCCATTGGAATTTTAAGAGCCATGGGTTCAAGTGTTGAAGTCCAAAGAGCCCCACTGCTTTACTACATCCTTAACGAAAAAACTTTAGAGCTTATAGTTGCGGTGGGCGTTGGGGTAGGTCTTGCGGTGATTTTTGGAGTTCTAAGGTTGATCTATAATTGGTCACTTAAACCCTTGATTTATCCTCTAGTCATAACCACTTTGGGCTTAAGCCTTTACTCACTTTTTAATGCTGATTTTGCCCATATTGTTGGCTTAGCTTGGGACTGCGGTGCTGTGACCACCGGACCGGTGACAGTTCCACTGGTAATAGCTCTTGGTATTGGGATGTCACGGGTGGTGGCCGGACATTCTGACGAAGGGACAACCAGTGGTTTTGGAGTTGTGACACTGGCCTCACTGTTTCCGGTGGTGACGGTTTTAATGATGGGTATTTATTATAATTTTAATCAACCAGAGGATATTATTTTAGAGAGCTCCATTCAACGTTCATCCACATTGAATCAAGAACAAGTTGAGGTTACTCCTAACATCCAGTCAGAGACAAAAAGATCCATACAAAAAAACTTTATTATTGCCGCGCAAGCGATTTTACCACTTTGCCTTTTTATGTTGGTTGTTTTTCGTCTTTTTCTTCGTCAAAGTTTTAAGTACGTCGATGAGATCGCTTTGGGACTTTTTCTTTCTTTAATGGGCTTAACTATTTTTAGTGTGGGTGTGGATTTTGGTTTAGGAAAGATGGGGAAACAGGTGGGGCAAGTCCTACCCTCGGCTTATTCAGTGATTCGCCTAGATAACGAAACAAAAATGATAGAAAATTTTAATCTTGATCATGTCCAAACCCGCTACAGCGAAACTGGTGAAAAAGAAAGCTTCTTTTATTTGAATAAAAATAAAAAAATGGAAGTTGTGATTTTTAACCCTGATAACTTTGATGCTAAAAAGAAAACCTACACCTTTACTCCTTCATACGGACCAATATGGAATCAGGACAGTTTCAGTCTGACCGGAATCTTAGTGGTTCTCTTTTTTGCTTTTCTTATGGGCTATGGCGCCACTCTGGCAGAACCAGCACTGAACACCTTAGGTGCGACCGTTGAGGATTTATCGGTTGGAACATTTAAAAAGAGCACTCTTATTCAGTCTGTGGCCATCGGTGTTGGGATTGGAATTCTTATTGGGGTGATTAAAATTATTTGGAGTCTTCCGTTGATCTGGCTTTTACTTCCGCCTTACGTGATTCTTTTGATTTTAACGGCTTTCTCGACAGAAGAGTATGTCAACATAGCATGGGATTCTGCAGGTGTAACCACAGGACCCGTGACAGTTCCGTTAGTGTTATCTATGGGACTTGGTATTGGTGCACAATCTGGTGCAGTAGAGGGTTTTGGAATATTGGCAATGGCTTCTGTTTGTCCAATTATGTCTGTTCTTTTGATGGGCTTATTTATGAACCGCTTTCGTCGTCGTCCAGCTGTTGAAGACTTTGATGGGGCTCAAGCATGATGACTCCTGTTCGATGCTCCCATGTCACTGTGGTTATTCATAACTCGCTTCTTGAGCGGCTGTTAGACCATTTGACCGATATTGGTATTAACCATCTGTACTCACTTTTTGGTCGTTCGCTTTTGCTGAATGAGGCACGCGGCTTTCGGTCTTTGCTTTTTTCTTCTGATCTCTTGAGTGAATCAGTGGATGTTTTGACTTTTTATCTTCCATTGGATTCTGAAGAGCGCGTGATGAAATCAATCATTAAAAAATGTCGATTGGATATCCCTGGACGTGGTTCTATTTTTTCAAGATACGTTGATCTTAACAACGGTAATATTGATGAGCTTATTTCAAGCCTAAAAACTGAATCACTTCCAACTTTAGATCAATTGAGCGAAGTTCCGCTTTATGAAAACCTCACACAAATTCTTTGTACAATGAGTAAGGGTTCTGCCGATGAACTTGGAAAAGTTCTATTGCATCTCGGTGTAGTACCAACAATCACTTATGCTACAGGTACAGGGCTTCGAGACCAGTTGGGTTTACTGAGGATCACTGTCCCTAAAGAGAAAGAATTTTTATCCATCGTAGTTGGTCCCCATGAGGCCAGTAGCATTATGGATAAAATGATCACATGGGCAAAACTGGATCGCCCTGGCCGAGGTTTTATTTGGCAAGTTCCGGTGAACAAAGGTGTGATCAATTTTAAAACTTCTCATAAATCCATAGGTCAGGCGGCTAGTACCGAGCAAATTATCGCTGCCATTGATTCTTTAAAAGGTGATTTCACTTGGCGACAAGGGGGTAATGTCCTTTCGGCCTCAAAACAAAGAAGCTACTATCAAGGCACACAATTAATTATGCAGGTTAACGAGGGAACTTCTCATGCCATTATCAAAGCGATGATGAAAATTGGTATCAGTGGTGCCACCATTCAACCGCTAAGGGCTCTTTCGCCAGACGCAGGAGATGAACATTTAGTGGTCCCCCAAGAGATCATTCGGGTGGTGGTGACTGAGGATAAGGCTAAAAGTGTGTTATCCATGGCGATCAAACAAATGGATGCCCAAGAGAATTCAATATTGCAAAACACCCATATATTTTCTTTACCGGTTATACGAGCCTTTAATTTTCAAAACCCGGTTTAAGGTTTTTTTAATGAAAGCTTTTAGATTCCGATGTCAGATAAAAATTTAGAAACCTGAAAAATCCCATGCTCGTTCATCCACTGAACCAGGTTGTGGCTGACTTTTTCGGTAAAATCCAGTTCATTGTTTTGGTTTTGTGCTAAGTATTTGATGAGATCTTTTTCGGTCACAATTCCAACAACCTTGTCACCATCTTTAATTACAACCGAACTGACATTATGGTCGTAGAGGTGTTTAAGGATCTGCATCTCATCGTCATCCACAGAGGCATAAACAACAGGTTGAACCATTAAAGTTTTAAGCTCAACAGTCTGGCTCAGTTCTAAAACAGAAAGAGATGGGTTTTTAGAGATCAATTCGTAAAGATGATCAGTCACATCAGTTTTAGAAACAATTCCAACGAATTTTTTTTCTCTAAAAATGGGTATATGGCTGATCTTATTATTTTTAAAGCAAGCAAGAGCTGAGCGAAGATCATCATTGGGTGAGAGATAAACTAGGTTTTTGTCGTTCATGAATGGCTTCCTTTTATAAATTCATTTAAAGATTATTAAAACATGTTAGTCAGAAAAATTCAGTGCCGATCTAGGCCTACAATTTACATCTTGAGTTGAGTAGAGTCAAAATCGTCTGTGTCATTGGTTATTAATCAACAGTAAAGAGTTTAGTTAAAACCAAACTCTTGACCTGGTTCAGGTATAATAACTTCAAGGCCCAGTTCATGTTTGAGTCTGTAAGCCAGAGCGTTTTGTGAACTTTTTTCTCCATGATTTAAAAAAACTCTTTTAGGTTTCTTTTTCATGGCGGCGACCCAGGCCACAAGTTCGTCAGAATCGGCGTGGGCTGAAAGTGATTGAATGTTCTCGATGCGAGCACGGATAGTAATATTTTCTTTATGAATTCGTATGGTTTTAAGACCCTGTTGTAGTAAACGGCCTTTGGTCTCTTCAGCTTGGTAGCCGACAAAGACCACGATACTGTTGGGGTCTTTAAGGCGTTCTTTAAGATGATAAAGAATGCGTCCGCCCGTTAACATTCCTGCCGCAGAAATAATGATCAGTGGCCCCTTTTTATGGGTCAGATTCATAGAGTCTTCCATTTTTTTGACCCGATGAAAGTTTGAAGGAGATAGGGGTGGTATAAGTTCTCCTTCTTTTATGGTCAGTTTTAAATCATCACTGTTTTTTAAATAAAGTTCTGTGGCTTCAAGAGCCATCGGGCTATCCAGATAAACGGGGATTTTAGGGACCTCACCATCTTCTTCTAGTTTTTTAATAATAAATAAAATCTCTTGGGTTCGACCTACGGCAAAGGCCGGTATAACAAGGGCACCCTGACTTAAAGCTATTTTATGAATTAACTTTTTAAGTGTTTTTTCTGGCGACACGGGGCTGTGTGTCCGGTCACCATAGGTGGATTCAAGGATCAGATCATCAGTCTCTTTGACTTGCTCTGGGCCTTTGATGACTCTTTGTTTGTCATTACCAAGATCGCCGCTAAAGGTAATCATTTTAATACCGTTTTCCGAGCTCATTGAGAACTGAACAATACTTGATCCTAAAATGTGTCCTGCCCTTAAGAAACGAAAGCTGAGGCCTGGGGTGATTTCAAACCACTGGTGGCGACCAACGACTTCAAAAAGTTTTAACGAGCCTTCGGCATCTTCGAGACTAAAAAGTGGTCCATAATAATCGTGTCCATTACGACCCGTGTATCTTTTAGCATCTTCTTCTTGTAAATAAGCCGAATCGGGAAGCAAAATCTGGGCAAGATCAAAAGTGGATTCGCTGGAGTAAATAGGGCCACGAAATCCCAGTTGATAAAGTTTTGGCAACATACCTGAATGATCGACGTGGGCATGGGTCAGAACAACGCAATCAATGGATTCTGCTAGTTGTGAGTCAAAGAGTTGCCAATTTCTTTTTCTGATTTCTTTGGGGCCTTGAAAAAGGCCACAATCAATAAGTACCTTAAAATTTTTATACTCTATAAGGGTCGCACTACCTGTGACCGTTTGTGCGGCTCCTAAAAAAGTGATTTTTGCATTTTCCATATCTTTTTTGGGCTCGCTTTTTTATTTTGTTCAACAAATCATTAGAGTTGTGGGGATATCATGCGAGCGCCTAACTTTTCAATCAGTTCTTTAAGGGGCTGTTGAGGATAATTCATTGTAATACAGTGAATACCCCCTTGGCCACGGGTTGCGAGCTGTTTACTAAGGATTGGAACAATCTTAAGGTCGGGGCGAATTTTTTTGTACAGATCAATGGCTGTTTGATCATGCTGTTCATTAAAAGTCGGAACATAAATCACATCGTTAACAATCAGTGAGTTCACATAGGTTTCATAATTCTGATCGGGCTCGGGAAGAAGGTGAACTTCGTAACCAAGACTTTTTAAGGTATCGACGTATTCTGGTGTGTCAGTCACAACAACATCATCACCCATAAATTTAACAACCTCATCAATGTGGCCGATACCTTTCAGATGTCTAAAACGGGTCAACTTTTTACAACCATAATGATCTCTGAAGATGCTATCAGGAATGGCGGCCGTATCAGAGGTTCCACCTGGATAGGATTTTCTTCGGTTCACAACCAGGCATTCGCCGCGACTGTTGGCCATAAAGTTTCCACCTTCATAAAAATACGAATGAGAGCTGATGAGTGATGAAAAAGCTTGGGCCAAAAACTGATCAGGTTCAAAGTTATAGTAGTAGCGAGCATCCACTAAAGAGAGTTGATCAAAATTAAAAACTGGAACTGGTAAATTATCACGGGTCCAAAAACTATTTTGTCCCGATGGTGGGATCTGTAAAATCACCAATCTTTCGTTATCAATAAGGCTTGAGAAACGTTGTCGAAGTTGTTGTAAATTACTTTTGTTTTGCGAAGTGGTGTAGACCACAAGCTTTGTGTTTGCGGGCAAAGTTTGTGCAATTGTATTTTTGATTTCTCGCGCATAACCATAATAATCATCGTCATTAAAAAATAGATATCCTGTCTCATCGTACTCAACAAAAGGAGTGATGGATGAAGAATCCCTGTCCTGGGTATTGGAAGTCATGGATTCAAAAAGTGCTTGCTGCTGATTGTGCTCAGAAATTTGTTCAAGCACATCTCGACTTGGAGCGTGGGGTAGAGGTGTTTCTGGTGAAGCGTAAATCAAAGAAATTAAAATAGAAGTTATAAAGGTTAAAGACATAAATCCCCCCAGGATTATTTTGCTCTAAGGACTCTTTTAAAACGAGACATAAGAGTCATTGGTGTTTCTATTTATTTAAAGAAGATAAAAAAAGTTTCTTTTAAATAAGAATAGAAAAACCTATATAAGAGTACCACGTCATAACCAATGCCCAAAGAATTACATGGCTAAAAAACTAAAAAATCGTGGACTGATCTATGGCGCGTCAAGCGCCAAGACAGATAATTTCAGAGGGGTTTCCAAGTGTCTCGAAGACTGACTGAACGGTTAAAGATCATTTGTTCAGCACTTGATTCTTTATCTAAAGAAAAATATCCCACCCGTTCAAACTGAAAAGATTCACCAAATTGGGTTTCTTTGAGGCTGGGTTCTGCCCAGGCCGTTTCAATAGTTTCAAGTGAGTGGGGATTTAAAAAATCAATAAAACTTTTTTCTTTATGTCCACCGGGATTGGGGTCAACAAAAAGTCGGTCGTAAAGTTTAATTTTAACAGGCACAGCATGCTGTTGACTGACCCAGTGAATGATACCTTTAACCTTACGACCTTCAGGATTTTTACCAAGTGTCGCTAGATCCACACTGGCTTTAAGTTCTATGACAGCTCCGTCTTTGTCTTTAATCACCTCTTCGCATTTGATAATGTAAGAGTTTCTGAGGCGAACTTCACCTTGGGGTTTTAAACGAAAGTAATCTTTAGTTGGGTTTTCCATAAAGTCTTCTTGATCGATCCAGAGTACAGAAGACATGGGTAGTTCACGAGATCCAGCTTCTGGATTTTGCGGATGATTTGAGGCTTGAATCATCTCGACTTTATCATAATTGGTCAGAGTCACTTTAAGGGGTTTTAAAACCACCATCCGGCGATAGGCCGTATGATTAAGATCATTTCTTAAACACTCTTCAAGTTGGCTATAATCAATCACTGAATAACCTTTAGACACACCAATTTGTTTGCAAAAGTCGCGAATAGATTTTGCGGTATAGCCCCTTCTACGAAAGCCACAAAGTGTAGGCATTCTGGGATCATCCCAACCAGAAACATGTTTTTCTTCGACTAGTTTTTTAAGATTTCTTTTTGAAACGATAACGTGGCTTAAAAATAATTTTGCGAACTCGATCTGTTGCGGAGGATTTTTAAAATCAAGTTGTTCTAAGAACCAATCATACAGGGGGCGATGATCTTCAAACTCTAATGTACAAATGGAATGGGTTATCCCTTCAATGGCATCTGATAATCCATGGGTAAAATCATAAAGGGGATAGATGCACCACTTATCCCCTGTGACAGGATGATGGGCATGTCGAATGCGATAGAGTAATGGATCACGAAGATTCATATTTCCAGAGGTCATATCAATTTTGGCGCGCAAAATGTGTTCGCCGTCCTCAAACTCGCCCTTTTTCATGCGCTCAAATAAATCAAGATTTTGCTCTATGGTTCTCTCGCGAAAGGGAGAGTTTTTACCGGGGGTATTATGATCTCCGCGGTAGCTACGAACATCGTCTTCGCTCAAAGAATCAACATAGGCTTTGCCTTTTTTAATCAGTTCAGTAGCATAAGTGTAAAGTTGATCAAAGTACTCAGAGGCATGGCAAAGGTTATCCCATTCAAACCCCAGCCACTGAACGTCTTCTTTGATCGCTGCAATGTATTCGGGGTCTTCAGACAGGGGATTGGTGTCGTCAAAGCGAAGGTTGCATTTTCCATTGTAAGTTTCTTTAAGGCCAAAATTAAGACAAATAGACTTAGCATGTCCAATATGCAGATAACCATTGGGCTCTGGAGGGAAACGGGTATGGACTCGGCCCTGATGTTTGCCACTTTTTAAGTCACCATCAATGATGTTCTCAATAAAGTTTTTAATCGTGCCTGAAGTCTCTTGTGACATGCGCTCTCCTTAAAATTATTTTTTATCATAAAATTGGGATTTTCTCCTTCTAAAATTGGTGGTAGTTTCGTAATTCTTATGTCCTTAAAGAAAGTCATGATTCTCACCACCGGTGGAACCATCGAAAAAAGTTATAATGAATTTGATGGTACTTTGACCAATCGTCAGTCCCAGCTCAAGAATCGTCTTCTTTCGCGCTTGCGCTTACCCCACACAGAAGTAGGGCTTAAAGAGCTGATGGCTAAAGACTCTCTTCATATGACCGAAGCCGATCGGGCCTTGATTTTAGAGAACATCAGGCGAGAGTTCAGCCAAAAATCACCGGTCATCGTTCTTCACGGAACTGACACCATGGAGATCACGGCCGAGTATTGCCATGCTCGCGAGGCTCAACCCCCCATTGCTGTGGTTTTTACCGGAGCCATGAAGCCTTTTGGCTTTGAAGACTCTGATGCCATGCAAAATTTTATCGAGGCTATGGCCGTTTGCCACGTCTTAAAGCCAGGATTTTATATTTCTTTTCATAATCATGTTTTTAACGTACCCCATGTTAAAAAGAACCGCCGCCGTCGAACCTTCGAAAATAAAGAGTAACAAGTTGCTACAAATTTCAGATCTCAAAAAATCCTATGGCTCCCGCGTTTTATTTGAAAACGTTTCTTTCTCGATCAACTCCCGTGAAATCGTGGGTCTTGTGGGTCGAAATGGTTCTGGTAAAACCACTCTTTTTAAAATCTTGCGCGGTCAAGAAGAGGCTGATTCTGGCAAGATTCATCACACCAAATCCTATAAAATGGGATTTCTTGATCAGCACATTAAATTCACTCAACCTACGGTACTCTCTGAGAGTTGTTTGGCCCTGCCAGAGAATCAAAAGTTAGAAACCTATCGGGCCGAGACTCTGCTTTTTGGCTTAGGGTTTACCGCCGATGATCTTGAACGCAGTCCCCAGGATTTTTCGGGTGGTTATCAACTTCGGATTAACTTGGTGAAATGTCTTTTGGGTGAACCCGATTTATTACTTCTTGATGAGCCGACCAACTATCTTGATATTTTAAGTCTTCATTGGATGCGTGGGTTTCTCAAAAGTTTTACAGGAGAGGTGATTTTAATCACCCATGATCGTCATTTTATGGATTCGGTCGTCACTCACACCATGGGTATCCATCGACAAGCCCTCAGAAAAATTGAAGGCAATACAGCAAAATATTACGAGCAATTGAATCTTGATGAAGAAATTTACGAGAAGACCCGAGCCAATCAAGAAAAGAAAATCAAAGAGATGCAACATTTTGTGGATCGCTTTCGAGCTAAAGCCACAAAAGCTAAACAAGCCCAGTCTCGCATGAAGCAGATCGAAAAGATGAGCCCCATGATGAAGCTCTCTGAAGAGGATCAATTGGGTTTTCGCTTTAATTTTAAAGACACTCCGGCCAAAGTTTTAATGACTGTGACGGATCTCTCTTTTGCTTATCCAAAGAGTAATAAACTTTTTTCGGATCTTAATTTTCGGATTGAGCCCGAAGATCGTTTAGCCATAATTGGTAAGAATGGTTATGGTAAAACCACACTACTCAATGTCCTTGCAGGGCAACTGAGCGGAAATGGTGATATCACAACCCATCCCGATACAACCATCGCTTATTATCAACAGACCAACAAAAAAAAGCTGACCCCTCAAGCCACAATCTACGAAGAGATCGCTAGCGAAAATCCAAATCTGTCTATGAGTCAAACCAGGGCCATTTGTGGTGCGATGATGTTTTCAGGTGATGATGCTTCAAAAAAAATCAGTGTGCTATCGGGCGGCGAGCAGGGGCGTGTTCTTCTTGGTAAGGTCATTGCAAAATCCAGTAATCTTTTGCTTCTTGATGAACCGACAAACCATCTTGATATGGAGTCCATCGAAGTTTTAACTGAACAAATTGACGAATTCCCCGGAGGAGTTATTTTTGTCAGCCATGATGAAAGACTTCTTGGACGACTGGCCAACAAGCTGATTATTTTTAAAGACAGCAATGCCCATTTGTTTTTAGGAACCTATGAAGAGTTTCTTGAAAAAGAAGGATGGGGAGAGTCTCTTGTAAAGACCCAAAAAAAATCCTCGGGCGATCGCAAGGAAAATAAAAGATTACGCGCCGAACTTGTCCAGAAAAGAGCTAAAGATCTTTCTCCTATTAAAAAAGAGATGGAGCAGCTTGAAAAAAAGATCATGGAGCAAGAAGAATTATTAGAGCAGCTTAATAATAATTTAGAAGGTTTATCTTTAGAATCCTCTGACACCCAAGAGGTGTTTAAAAAAATCGGATCTCTGCAAATTCAACTGGCCACCCACTATCAAAGACTTGATGAACTCATTATTTTGCAAGACGGCATCGATCAGCGCTACGAAAAAGAACTGCAGAACCTTTAGCCCTTCGGTGCCAGGCCCTGTTTGTTGTCACAGGTTGTCGTTTATTCACTCATTATTTGGTATTAGGCCATCTTCGAATATGAAGATTAAAAGCACTTCATATTATTGGGCGAAAACAAACGTCAGTGGAGAACTAGTAAAAATAAATAATTTACTCACTCGCTCGTAAATATATCGCCTCGAATATCATCTCGACCTCGTCCAACGCCATAGGGTTTAACTCCAGTTTGTTGAATTCGTTGTTGCTCTTGCATAAAGCGACTTCTAAGGCTTTCGGCATCCCTGATGTCTTGTCTCACAAATTCTCTACGGGGAACTCGTGGGTCGAGAGAGTACATACTGGCATAATAAGCTTTATAAGGAATATCTCCAAAGGAAGAACGAGTGAATGCACTGATCCATTCTGAATAGGGCACAGGTCTATCAAAAAATGATGGGTCTATCATGTAAGGTTCAATTTTTTTGGTTCGGGGGTTCTCAACACAAAATGCAGTGGCGGTATGACGGTTAAACTCCACAAAACCTTCGAAGGTGTGGGAGGTGTCACGGGTTAAATTTCCCCGCTCACTTTCAAGTGCAATTTTAAAACTATCAAGACCCCATTTTTCTTTCATGGTTTTTGAAATTAAAAAGGCTCTCATATCACAGCCATCA
>CAYMBT010000074.1:0-11128 GCA_964388755.1 uncultured Pseudobdellovibrionaceae bacterium
GAGAACACAACTTCAACAGGGTTAAGGTTTTCAAAAAGATATTTTTTCTTGAGTTCATCATTTAAAGAAAAATAAAAACACTCGCCCGTGGTTGAATCCATAAAAGATAAAGAGTGATCATCAAATGCACAAAGATAATTTGGGCTTTGGGCATCAATGGTATCGGGATCAAAAAGCATCCCCGGACTTAAGATACGTGTGATCTCTCTTTTAACAAGACCCTTAGCAAACTTTGGGTCTTCCACTTGATCACAGATGGCGACCTTGTGGCCGGCTTCAAGCAGTTTATTGATTTGCCCCGAGATAGAATGATGGGGAACACCGCACATCGGAGTCTGGTCCCCAGATTTTTTATTTCTGACAGTCAGTGCGATTCCTAAAATGGGAGCCGCTGTCAGGGCGTCTTCGTGAAACATTTCAAAAAAATCACCCATGCGAAATAAAATGATCTTATCGGGATGAACGGATTTGACTCCCCAATACTGCTTCATTAATGGTGTTAATTCTTTGATTTGAGCCATTTCAGCCAATATAGAAAGCCCATAGGATTTTGTCATGCCCAAAAAAAAACTCTGAGGGGCACCACAATGCGCTGTATCGCTGACCGACCTAAGAAAGGCGACTGAGTAGCTTTTGGTAAATGCCCTGAAATCCACCGTTACTCATAATCAATATGGTGTCTTTAGGCTCAGCTATCCCGCAAACAGTTTCAATAGCCTCTTCAACATTGACAAAAGACTGAGCTATTTTTGTTTGAGAAACCTCTTTGACGATTTGATCCACATTGAGGCTTTCACTGCTATTATCACTGTCTTTAACAATGGGCTTTGCAATAAGAACCACATCAGCACCCATAAGGGCTAAAGTATAATCTTTTTGAAAGAAACTTTTGCGCGAAGTGTTTGAACGGGGCTCAAAAATGACAATCAGTTTTCCAGAATTTTTTCTTTTCTTAAAACTCTCGATGGTGGCTTTCACAGCCGTAGGATGATGGGCAAAGTCTTCGATCACTTGAATGCCACGAGGCTCACCGATCAACTCTTGCCTTCTTTTCACACCCTTAAATTGCGAAAAAGCTTCTTTAAGATTGAGCTTAAAATCTCTTTCAAGGGCTAAGATGTATACAGCCAGTGCATTGGTGACATTGTACTCACCAAACATGGGTACAAAAATTCGATCTATTTTCTTTTGGTTTTTTAAAATATCAAACTCAATACCTTCATGAAGAAATTCAAGACGATCAACGGTGTAGTCGCCATTTTTAAAACCATAAGAGACCTTTTTGCCAGTATAAAGAGGGAGAATTTTTTTAATATTTTCATCTTCAAAATTATAAATTAATAGTCCTTCGTCTTTTGGTATAATCTTAAGAAGTCCTGCAAAAGCCTCTATGACATGATCAAGATCTCTGTAAATATCGGCATGATCAAATTCAATGCTGGTTAAGATCACAGAGCGAGGCCTATAGTAGAGAAACTTTGGAACTTTATCAAAAAAGGCTGTGTCGTACTCGTCCCCTTCGATCACAAAAAAATCCCCTTGGGGAAGTTGAAAAGATTGGGAAAAATTTTTAGCGATTCCACCAATTAAAAATCCTGGCTTAAGACCTTCTTTTTCACAAATCCAGGCGGCCATAGAAGTGGTCGTGGTTTTACCATGGGTCCCTGCTACAACCACACTGTGTCGATCTTCAATCAAACGATCACCCAAGGTTTCTGGTAGGCTGGCATAGGGAATATCACTTTTTAAAAGGGCCTGAGCTTGCTCGAAATGTTTTGAAATCACATTACCGACAACCACGAAGTCAGGTTTTGGCTCAAGGTGTGATGCCAAATAGCCCTCCATAATATTTATTCCTTGGTCTTTCAGAAGTGTGGACATCGGTGGGTAAACATTTTGATCACTACCTGTGACCTTGAAACCTTTATCTTTCATGAGACCAGCCAGAGAGGCCATAGCCGTTCCGCAAATACCCATAAAGTGGATGTGAGCGCCTTTTTTTAATTCCACCATTTTAAACTCCTAAAATCTCAACAGCCCAATCATGCAGCTTGGGGCGAAGTCTGATAAAACCTTTTTGTTCTCGACTGGGGTGAACGCGATTGCTTAAAAGACTAAAAATAAGATCCCTCTCGGGATCAATCCAAAATGATGTGCCAGTAAAACCAGTGTGACCAAAAGACTTTCGGCTCAAACGATTTCCGGCAGAAGAGTTTTTTTGGGAAGGCAGCATAAAACCCAAACCCCAGTCCCCTTTTTTTTCTGACATTGAACGAGAAGTGAATTTTTTAAAAACCTGGGGTGAAAAAAAATTATTTTCGCTCATCAACAGATGATTTCTTAAAAGAAGCCCATATTGACTGAGATCCTCGATGCGTCCAAAAAGGCCAGCGTGGGGGGCAACCCCACCAAGAGCCCAAGCATTTTCATCGTGAACTTCACCACGCAAAGTTTTTTTTCGCCACGGGCAACTTTCAGTGGGGGCGTATGATGAAGTGGACATTTTTTTTTGTTGATCGGTATTAAAATGAAATTGGGTATTGTTTAAGTATTTTCTTTTTAAGTTTTCCCAAATCAATAGCAGAGGTTTTTTTTCAATTTTCTCCATTAATGCGCCAAGAACAAAAAAATCAAGATCCGAGTAAAGTGATTTGGCGTTCTTTTTTCGTGGAGTATTTTGACACAACTTAAGGAGTTGTTGATACTTCTCTGCCCCAGTAAGACTTAAATCGATATCTTTGTAATAAGGTTGCCACCACTGATGACCGGCACTGTGATTGAGAAGATTTTCTATCAACACCTGTTTGTGTTTGTACCATGGTAAATGCAAAGAAACTGAATCTGTTATTTTTATTTTTTTTTGCTCTACGGCGTCCATAAAGTAGAGTGTAGAAAAAATTATTTTTGTAAGTGATGCCACATCGTAAAATGAGTAGGTCTTTCCCACTTCAATACTCATTTGCTTTTGACCGCGATGAAATACTTGAAATTTAAAACCTTGAAAATCCATATCATGGCTTTCAAGGCTTCTCTTTATAAGTTCTTTTTCAAGCGTATTCATTAAAACTTGCAACCTGTTTGAATTTTAACTGAAGGCCGCTCGCCACAATTCAATTGGACAAGAGTCCCCATGGGAAGTGGGTATTGATTAAGACCATGCCCCACAGATAATCCAGAGAAAACTGGAAATTTGTTTTGTTCGGCAAATTGTTTAAGAAGTTTTGGAACAAGGTCTTTGCCACTGGGCTCAGAACTTCCAGTAAATTGCCCAAAAATAACACCATGAATCCCTTTAAAAAGTTCCAACTGATCCATATGGGTCAGAACACGATCAATGCGGTAAGCTCTCTCGCCAATATCCTCAAGAAATAAAATTTTCTTTTTAAGATCAATTTGGTGGCGGGTACCAAATCCTGACTGAAGGGTAATCAAATTTCCGCCCACAATGGTACTTTTAATTTTTTTGGTTAATTGCGCAGTTTGATTGAGAGGTTTGAGCTTATATTGAAGTTCCTTAACTTCACCAAAAAGAAGATCTTTAATTCTTTGATTCTCAATATCGGTGGTCTTTTGCAGAGCCAGTCGATCAATATTGCAACCATGGATCACAGGCCATTTCCATTTTTGAATGAAATGGGTATGAAGTGTGGTCACGTCACTAAGACCCATAAAAATTTTTACTTTTTTGGGCTGAATTCGGCTGAGATCGTTGAGTAGATGAAGACTGCCGTAGCCTCCACGAACACACCAGATCATTTTTGAATCTTGGGACAACAGGGCCTCTTTAAGATTCTGAAACCTCAATGACTCGCTGTTGGCACACAAAAGATCAGAGCCAAGAATATTTTTTGAAATACGAGCTTTTAATCCCCATTTCTTAAGAACAGCGGGGATGGCTTTCAGTGTTTCTGGCGAAGGTTTCATACCTGGTGCAATGATATCGACCACATCACCTTGCTCTAATTTTGACCAGCACTGACCCATGATTTATTGTAGGACATTCTAAGACGGTGTCCATCATAATCTCGCCTTGCTCACAGGCCGTAGCGTTGTTAAGTTGTTGGGAATGTACGAAATTGACCAATGGCTCTTTATACTGATCAACACAAAACTTTCTAACTCATTTTTTGATCAAGTGATGCCGGCCATTACTGATTTGCATAAGAATTCATTTTTTCTAAGATATATTTTACCCCTCATTCTTTTTCTTTGGATTTATCGCAAAGGGAAAAAAGCTATACCTGTGATGATTGGCCTGGCGCTGACGGTGGCAATGACTGACAACACCAACCATCGAATTCTTAAACCCATTTTTAAAAGACAACGACCACCCCATGTCGAGAAGACCATTGAAATTCGTACCGACAGATACGGTGGCTATAGCCTGCCTTCTAACCATGCGGGAAATAATTTTGCTGCAGCCACATTCCTCAGCGGCTGCTACCCTGCATTAACTTGGGTGTATTTTTCAATAGCTTTTATCGTCTCATACTCGCGCGTTTATGTGGGGGTCCACTATCCCTTTGACGTTTTTTTAGGAGCCCTGATTGGTCTGTTTTTTGGACTTTCTTTTTTTCGAATTTTATACATAATTTTAAGTAATGCCTCTGATAAAGGCCAAAAATCCCTCATTTAAGGCAGACAATTTCTTTAGGAGATAATATGAAACCCAAAATCGAAGCCCTTGCTAAAAAATCAGCCAAAGAATGGGCCCAAGTGGTGGCAAAATATAAAAACCCAAATCCTGTGCGAAGTGTTTTCGAAATTATTTTAACTTTGATCCCTTTTTTATTACTTTGGAGTTTGGCTGTTTATTCTTATTATAAAAGTTATTGGCTGAGTCTTCTTTTTATTATCCCTGCCGCCTTTTTACTGGTTCGTCTTTTTGCCATTCAACATGACTGTGGTCATGGCACACTTTTTCGCCACAAAAAAGTCAACGACTGGGTCGGCCGAGTCCTCGGTGTTTTTACATTTACACCCTACGAAGTCTGGAAAAGAGATCACGCTCTTCACCACTCTACTTCTGGTAATCTGGATCAAAGGGGATACGGTGATATCACAACCCTAACTCTTGAAGAATATAACAAACTCAGCCTCACAAAAAAAATCGGCTACAGAGTTTACCGTTTTCCCCTTGTTCTTTTTGGAATTGGACCGGCCTACTTATTTTTAATCAGAAACAGATTGCCTGTGGGTCAAATGGGTGAAGTGAGATCTTGGCTCAGTGCTATGGGAACCAACATCGCAATCGCCATTATGGTCATCGTTCTTATGTACACAATTGGCACTGCGGCTTTCTTTTTTGTTCATCTGCCCATTGTACTTTTAGCCGCCACAGTGGGTGTTTGGCTTTTTTATGTTCAACACCAATTCGAAGAAACTTTTTGGGCCCCGGGAGATCAGTGGGACCCACAACAGGCTGCCTTAGAAGGTAGCTCTTATTATGACCTACCCTTTATACTTCGCCTTGCTACAGCTAACATTGGTGCCCATCATATTCATCATTTACACAGTAAGATTCCCTACTACAGGCTTCATAAAATTCTAAAAGAACACCCAGAACTTAAGGGTGTCAGTCGAATTACCTTGTGGCAAAGTTTACGCTGTATGCAACTTCACCTATGGGATGAAGCTAAAGGAAAACTGATTTCTTTTCGAGAACGCTATAAAAGTTGAGTTCGTTGACACAATCTAGAAAAAGTCCCAACAAGGATAAGTTTGCGGTCTAGAGAAGCACTGGATATTAGGAATTTTTTTAACAAGAAAGCCGGCCAGTTTTTTTGTATTCAGTGTTGAACGAAAACCCAATGCTACTGACAGAAAGCTACGGCGTGCATTCTTTTTGCGAATAAAAAATCTTTCAGTTCATATCTTAAACAAAAAAAATGGCCTAGACATGGTTTTAAAACATGAACTAGGCCTTGTTGAATCAATTAAAATAACCAACCCATTCTGATAGGTGTGATGTTCAAGAAAGCCGTCTCACCAAACTTCTCTCCAGCTTCAACCACATCAAGATACTCTTGTGATGTTGTTGCTACACCAGGAGCAGTGATCGTGGTTTTAGGACTCATAGGCATAATATAGGCAATGTCGATTCCATACCAAAAGCCACCATTATCGGCTCCCCATACCCACCCCAATTTAAGGATAGCTGTCATAGCTTCCACTTCAAGGCGCGCTTGCTCACCCGTGGCAGTATCTGTGGCTGAGATGTCTAGATATTCTTGTCCAATACCGGCTCCCACAATAAAACCATTTGAGAAAGGATGATAATTCACCATCACTTCTGGCATTGTCAGCTTTGCTTTTGCGGTATCTACTTCAAGAGATAAAATATTATAATTCACAGACACACTGAGGTCGCTGGTAAAATAATAGTTGGCCCCGATTTGGCCAAGAAATGGCAACCCAACACCCACTTGAGGACCAAAACTTCCTTCTGGGGCAGCTTGTGCCACCGAGGTTAATAATAGACATGTTACAAATAAAATTCTTATGGCAGTCATTTCTACATCCTTTGTTAATTTTAAATATTGTAGAATGACTTTAAAGTATGTCAACCCATTCAGGCCTCAAGCTTATTGTTCATTAAAAAAATCAACGAACAGTTGAATGTAATCCTGAGACCCTGGTGTAGTTAAAGGAATATCACATTTATAGGAATCCTCACCGGTCAGATTATTAGTACAGTGATCAGCCCCAATGATTTGATACATTTGAAGTTTTCCCTGACAATTAGACTGCATCATCATCGGTTTTGCACCAAGAGGTGGAACAGTAATGACAGCTGACTGGACTTCTCCACACATCAACTGAGATCTCCAAGCATAGGATACGATTTCATTTTTAAATTCAGGACGTGGATGAACAAAGGCAGTTTGTCCAAATGTTCGTGTGAGTTGATCAAGAAATAAATCAGCCTCTCTGACATGGTTAATATCTGGTCCAATTGATCGATCCTCTACAATTTGCAATATACGATCATTAAGACCTGTGGCATGAAGATAAGGTTTTATGAGGCTAGGCTGACATGAGCTTCTTAAATTCACTGACATTGGACCCGCCGAAGAAGCATAACCATCAAAAAGCTCAGGCTCTTCACACCAAATACGATTGGTCATCACACCACCCATAGAGTGACCCATTAAGTAGATACTTTTAAAAACCTGCTGTTCTCTGATTTTTTTTACAAAGGCTCGGATCATAGCTTTATCATCCCAACCTGAATTCATGATTGTGTTTGTCCAAGTAAAGGCACCAGGAACTTCTGGGATCGACTGACCTTGAATAAATATCAATGCGATATTGTTTCGATCAAGATAGTCTTGATCAAAATCAAGTTCCCCACTTTCTGTCACATAATTTGTTTCGGGAGAAAACTTAAGCCCCAGCGAATAGGCAAAGTTATGTTTTGTACCGCCACCACCATGAAGGGCAACAATCAGCCGTGTCTGACTATCAATTTTTGAAGGATATAGAAAATCAGCCTTATGGGGGAATCCCTCTAAAACAGGGACGTCAAATTGACTGATTAAAGTTTGATCCTCACTCAATGGTGCATCTATCTCAGGTTGAGTTTCAAGATCAGTGCCTTGGGATCTGACTAAATTGGATTCCATGGCACAGTTCTGAAAACAAATGACCAACAAAGTTATTGAGACCAAAATCTGAATTTTTTTAATCACTTTATCGAACATGACCAAGACCCCTTAATTCGTTAATCCTTTTACTTAATGGAAAAACTCACGATCGAGCAAAAAGTTGCAAGAAAACTTTAAGGATCACAGAATGTCTTAAAATGAGACAAATTAAGAGCATTTGAACGCACCATTCAATGTACTGGACGACAAGTCAGTCGAAAAAAAATCTGAAGCCAAAGTAAGACTATGTCATTCGTCAGCTTCTATCCATAGCGATCAGTGACGATTTATTCTTTGAATATTCTTATTGAGTCCGTGAATTTTCAAAAAATCGTGGTAGTAAAAAATAATTTCTAAAAGGGGGATTAATTATGAAACTTTTATTTTTTATAGCATTATTATTTTCGTCTGAAGCCTTCGCTGAATATGGCATAGTCAAAAGTTTTAGCTTCGATAAAGGTTATGGTTTTATTAGAATTCCAGGCCAATCGGATATTTTTGTTCACGTTAATGCTGTTGAGAGTTCAGGAATTGAAACATTAATCCCTGGCCAATGTTTAACTTTTGATATTATTCCCAAAAGAGATGGCCGAGAGGTGGCCGAGAATTTGATTCTTATAAACTGCCAAGATCTTAAAGTTTCAATTGATCAGTGTTGATCAAAAAAAATCAATGAATAAAAATTCTCAGATTTAGCAATACTTTTAGTCTATCGATTCTTATTCAATCTGCTGTCATTAACTGACCAAGCACAGTACAAACAGGGACTTGGTACCTAAGTCATGTGACCAAGCGCAGTACAAAAAGGGACTTGGTACTTATTTGCGGTAGAGATCTGTGGGGTATTGGCCGGTGAAGCAGGCGGCACAGTATTTATTTTGTTTTTCGTCGGAGACTGATTTTAACAGTCCATCAAGGCTGACGTATCTTAAACTATCGGCTCCGATAAATTTTGTGATCTCTTGCAGTGTCTGGTTACATGCAATCAACTGATCTGAACTGGGTGTATCGACTCCGTAGTAGCAGGGACCAATGGTTGGTGGAGCTGCAATACGCATATGAACTTCTTTGGCTCCAAAATTTCTCACCAGGTTAATAATTTTTTGACTGGTGGTTCCTCTAACGAGGGAGTCATCAATGACGATCACTCTTTTACCCCTTAAAATGGCTTCTTGGGGGTTGAGTTTTACTTTAACACCAAAATTTCTAATACTCTGTTTAGGCTCAATAAATGTGCGCCCGACATAATGGTTTCTGATGATTCCAAGTTCAAAAGGAATCCCACTTTGCTGAGAGTATCCAAGGGCAGCTGGCACACCACTGTCTGGGACGGGTATCACCACATCGGCCTGTAAATTTTCATCCTCTAAAGCCAGTTGAGCCCCTAATTTTTTTCGGGTCTGATAAACACTCTCTCCGAACACCACTGAATCGGGGCGCGAAAAATAAACATGTTCAAATACGCACTGACTTATTTTTTTGGGAAGAGAGTCCATAAAAAAAGAACCCTCACCCTCGTTATTACAGTAATAAATCTCACCAGGCTTAATTTCGCGAATGAGCTTTGCGCCAATCAAATCAAAAGCACAGGTTTCTGATGAAACAACTTTAACGGGACCAGAGGGAAGATTAATTTCTCCAAGAACAAGAGGTCTAAAACCAAGGGGGTCCCGTGCCGCGATCAAATGTCGATCGGTGAGCATCACCATGCTATAGGCCCCTTTAAATTTAGGAAGCTCTTCTTTAAGACAAGTAAAAATGTCGTTACTTGGATTTTTAGCAATCAAATGAAGTAAAAGTTCGGTGTCGTTTGTCCCCTGAAAAATTGAACCACTTCTTTTAAGTTCTTCTCTTAAATCATCAGAGTTAATAATGTTTCCGTTATGGGCAATAGACACAGGTCCATTAAAAAGGTCGGCCGATAAGGGTTGAATATTGTATTTTTCGTTAGCACCGGTGGTTGAATAACGATTATGTCCAATAGAAGCTGAACCAATAAGGGTCTCCATGACTTCTTCGCTAAAGACATCGGCCACAAGGCCATGGCCTTTATGGATGAGGTGCAAATTATTTGAGAGAGTCACGATCCCTGCCGCCTCTTGGCCGCGGTGCTGAAGGGCATAGAGTCCTAGATAGGACATCCTTGCTGCCTCGGGATGATTCCATATCCCAAAGACGGCACACTCTTCACGAAAGCTGTGGAAATGATTTTGACCACGAATGGACATAGGATTCCTTTATCGATGAGACCGAGAGATTAAGATTTTTCCAACATAACTTTTCGCCACCCACTACACCTATTTGTTCAACAGGGATGGATAGGTTTTTAAATTCTGCCAAAAAAGCTTTTTGATTTTCTGGCGCTAAAGTGACAACCACTTGGTAAAAGGGTTCTTGCCATGGATCTTGTGAGGATTCAATTTTTGCACCCAGCTGAGATGACATTGTCATTTTAGAAAGTGTGGTCGCTAAACCAAAAGATCCCACAACACGTGTTGAACGAATAAGTCCCAAAGACACAGTCTTTTGAAGCTTTTGAATTTGTTCTGCCATTTGAGTTATGTTTTCGTTAAAAATAAATTGGGACTGCTGCCCCCTAATGTCAGAAAGATAACCCGAACTAAAACCAGAACCTAAGGAGACTAAAAATATAAGATCCCCTTCTTGTTCAAAGGATGATGTTGGTGTGTTTTCAATTTTATCTTTAAGCCCAACAAGACCTGTACTGGGTGTGGGTGTGATCCCTTGATCAAGGGTTTCGTTATAAAAACTGACGTTACCACTGATAATGGGTGCCGTTAAAGCTTCACAAGCGGTGTTCATGCCAGAAAGGGCTGCCACAAATTCGGTCATCACTTCTTCTTTTTCGGGATTACCAAAGTTAAGACAATCCGTCACAGCCAAGGTTTCAAAACCTTTAGATGCAAGTTCTAAAGCTGGATAAAAAATAGAATCAAGTCCACCCAGGTAAGCATCCTGACGCATAATATGGGGACGACAACCCAGAACCACACCTAAAAGTCTTTGGGATGGAAGGACAATGGCACCGACCGGAGAAGAACAATCCATCATTGTGCTTGAACCCACTCTTTGATCATACTGACGGTAAATCCATTCTTTTGAACCCACACGGTAGTCGCTCAGAACATCAAGAACTTCTTGGTTACTGAGAGCTGTCACTGACTGATTGGATGAAAACTGATGACTATCATTTCTTAAAGACCACTCTCTATAGGGTCTGTTGTACTGAGGAGCATGATCAACCACAAGTTTAGGGTCAATGGATGTTAAAAGCTCACCCTTCATATAAAGATTAATCACAGGCTCTTCGATCACTTCGCCGATAGAAACAGCGTCCAGCCCCCAGCGCTCAAAAACTTCAACGAGGCTAGAGAGTTTTTTAGGTTCACAAATTAAAAGCATTCTCTCTTGGCTTTCAGAAAGTAAAATATCTTCGGCACTCATGCTGGGATCACGAAGGG
>CAYMBT010000075.1:0-11123 GCA_964388755.1 uncultured Pseudobdellovibrionaceae bacterium
GGTGGTGCCGATCTTTGGGCCCCAGTACTCACTACCGTAGGTGACTTGGGGCCAACCATAGTTCTTACCTTTTTCAATCAGATTAACTTCATCACCCCCGCGAGGTCCAAATTCTGCCGAAAGTAGGGCTCCGGTATTATCGATGATCAGTCCCTGGGGATTGCGGTGTCCAAGAGTCCATATTTCAGGAAGTGCGTTTTTGTTTTTAGCAAATGGATTACCAGGAGCTGGCTGACCCTCTTTAGTGAGTCGTAAGATTTTTCCGTTATGAACTTTAAGGTCTTGGGATTTTTCACGCTCGTTTCTCTCGCCGACGGTCATAAAAATAAAACCATTTTTATCGATCACAATGCGAGAACCAAAGTGTTCGCCATTTTTTGACAACGCTTTGGCCTGAAATATCTTTTGACCATTTAATTTTGTTTTATCTGGTGAAAGTTGACCTTTAAACAAACTGGTTGTCCCTTGTTTACCAAAAGGTTCTGAATACGTCAGGTAGACACTTTGATCAGAGTGATCAATGTAAACGTCAAGTAACCCGCCCTGGCCCTTGTTAAAAACCTTTGGTACCCCAGAGATGTCATGGGATTTTTTGGTTTTTAAATTCAGATATTTAAGTTTCCCTGATCGCTCACTCAGCACAATTTCATCGCTGCTTTTTGGGTCTAAAAAATCAAAACCCCATATGACTTCAGAACCTTCAAATAAAGTTTCTACACTAAATTTCTGACCCTCAGACTGATAGTCTTTGGCTGTGCCAAAATTTGATGTCAATGTGAGTATAATAAATATAAGTTTTTGCACAAAAACCTCCACATGAAATCTTGTTTTAACCTATTCGATAAAGCCAGGCTATTTTAAAAATTCAATTTGGTGAGCATTGAGAATTGCCCCCATAGTTAAGTCACTTTTCCACTGACTTTAAGTGTTGCAACTGCAAAACGATTCAAAAAAAGATTGAATTTTTTACTTATTCAAGATGATCACTTTAAAAAAGCCCGCTTTAGGTCGCTCAGCGGTTTTTTGTGAGTTAAGTTGTGACTGTGAGAACATTATCTATTATAAATAGTCATGAATATTTTAAAGCAGACAATCATTAAAAATCACAAAACTCTGCCGGTTTACCCTTTTCATAAATCCAATCTATTAAAAACCACTTTGGGATCCCAAATAAGCTGATGTCACCCCAAACTCTTCCAAAAAACTTAATTCGTTCAATTTATAAGTTTTTAATGATGGGTTTTATAGGCTCCACTTTAGGCACTTTATCTAAAGCCAAAGCATCCGATGACCAATTGACTCAAATCTGCGGAAAGTTTTATCTGATCAAAGATAATGATCAATGGTTCACTCGTCTTCGCTTTGATGAAAATGAAAAGATCATGATCTGTGGTGCAGAGACTCCGGGATGGACAAAAATCCCCGAAGACCAATCCCGTCGTAACCTTGAAGTGATTTTACGCAGCTATGGCTACTATAATATCTCAATCCAAGAAAAAGATGACATGATCATCGTTGATAAAGGCGAAAGAACAAAAGTCGGTGAAATTAATTTCACCCATCCGCCTTTAGGATTTAAAGACAGAGTCTTTCTTGGAGTCGGGGACGACTCTCTGAATTCAAAGACTCTTGATAAGATTGAAAGCTGGAGTGCTGCCAGGTTGCGTTCACTGGGTCACCCTTGTCCAGAGGTTAAGCTATTGGCTAATCCCAATTCGGGTGACGTTGAAGTCAACTTAAAGCCCGGCGAAAAAATCAACATCTCTAAAGTGGATCGCAGTGGGCTTGGTGATATTAGACCTCAAGCCATCACTCGCTTTGATGCGTTTAAGATCGGTGATACATACAATGCTGATCTGTTTGAACTCACATCACGTCGTCTGACAATCTCGGGCCTTGCTGATTATTCTGACTTTCATAATTATTGTCGCCAAAAGAATTTAAAGAAAGGTGAGTTTAAGCAAGAAGTGATGCTCAGCCAACCACGCAGTCTGGTTGTTGCATTTGGTGCATCCACAGAACAGTTTCCTATTGCTAAGGCACAGGTGCGCCATAACCGGCTTGATGCCAATGCCTCGCGCGCTCTGTTGCAACTTCATCTTTCATCTGTTGAGCAATCCATCGATGGTAACGTTCAGTGGCACCTCTTTAATAATTATCCTCGTCTTTATCTCCAGCCTCAATTTGAAATCAGCCGAAACTCAGAGAACTTTTATGAAGTCTTAAAACAAACTTTAAGCACTGGGGTGGGTTTGACTCACGATGATTCATCCAATCATTATTTTGCTATCGCAAGACCCACATACAACGTTGAAGACACGGTCACAGGATCTGGTCCTGCCCACACCAGTTTCTTTTCTTTAGAGAGCGAACTGGGACTTATCAGTCATTATTATGAATTCTTTCAAACGACACCACGTGAAGGCTATGAACTTCGTGGAGATTGGTCCACAAGACGTGAAGGTTTAGGGTCAGCCATTTCTGGCGATCGATTTCTGCTAGAAGGGACTTGGCTCCATAACTGGAGCGGCTTTGATCCACCACAAACTGTTTTTGGAGTTCGTTTTCGACTAGCATCCCTTAGATCACCCACTTTACAAGATGCACCCACAAGTTTACGTCTTTTTTTAGGTGGGGATAATGATATTCGCGGATTTTCTAGAAAATCAATCAACAACGGCGGTCTTGGTTTTAGCGATATCGCCTATGTGGGGACAGAGGCTCGCTTTACCCATCTTTTGCCATTTAATTTACAACCCTTCGTACTCATGGATTTTGCAAAAACGGCGGTCGAAGAATTTAGTTTTAGCCAAACACTTTATTGGTCGCCCGGTCTTGGACTGCGTTGGCAAAGCCCAATCGGTTCTTTAAGGGGAACAGCGGCTTATGGTATGACGGTAAGTGACGAACCCTTTGAAGATATCCCCGATGATCAGTGGACTTTCTTTTTAAGTTTTGGGCAGGAGTTTTGATGGGCGCCCTAAAGATCATATTTTTAACCTTTTTTACTCTCGTCATGACTTTTATTATTTGTTTAATCTTACTATGGTTTAACCTGAGCTGGGTCCTGAAGCCTGACACTTTGTCATATCTGCAAAGAAGATTTGCTCCGACCCTTCAAATGGAGTGGGACAAAATTAATATTGATGTGGCAAGTGACGGGTTAACAGATAAAACTTTTTCTGTAGCCTCAAGAGATAGTTTTTGTGGGAGTTACAAAAATTCAAATTTCTGCTTTAATAGTATTGATGTTGCCGTTAAAATAAAACCCTTTGATGAGCCCCTGTGGCAGATCAAAAAATTAAATATTGAAGGCCAAAAGGTTTTATTAAACCTTGATGATTTTACAGACCCTAAAGCGCCCAAAAATCCCATCAATATTCAAACCTTGATTGATCAACTTAAAACATATTTTGTTTTGATAATTAAAGAATTACCCGAAGCTTTTAGTTTAGACTTTCCTTTGATCCAAATTCTCTCTCAAGAGAGTACGATGACTATCCAAGCTTCACTGAAGCCTGAAAAATTAAGTATCGACCTTGAACAAGCCGGCTTAAAGCTTTTTGGAGAAATGTCCTTTAAGGACAAGCTACAAAGCCTTTCAAGCTTAAGAGGTCAATTTAATGTTTTAACTGACGCTTCAGATTTTATCATCCAGCTTGATGGTCAAAAAGAGGATCTATCTTTAGTTGCAGCCATTGAAATGAAGACTCAGAACAAGGAGACTCAGAAAAAAAATAATCAAAAAACAAAGACGCAAAAAGCGAAAATCCATAAAAAAACCACTTATCTTAAAGCCAACCTCAATTTGAATTTTGATCTTTTGCAAGATTCTTCTCAATTAACCATCCATTCTTCAGAAATCAAAATGATCGGCGTTACAAACATCAGTATCAACCAGCCCTGTGCCATTCAATTTTTTAAAGGTGACGAAAAAACAACCCAGTTTGATTGCCCACAAATTTCTTTCAGCGACTTTAATTCGAATAAAACTGGTGAAAAACTAAAAAGTTATGGTTTGATACCCCAAACTCTTTGGGTGGCTGCCAAGGGATTTTTTAATGAAGCTCGTCTCAATCAAAAAGATGGCAGTCTTTTAGGCTCACTCAGTTTAAAGCTTCAAGAGATCAAACAAAAAGAACTTAAACTAAACGCTCATGTTAGTGCAGATTTTTTATCAAATCCCAATGCCATTCAAATTATACCAACCAATGTAGACATTAAGCTTATTTGCGATTCGTTTCGTAAACTGATAGATAGCTTTAAGGGAACACCACTGACAGTGCCGGCGCCGATCAACACCCTTGACGGTCGAATTGAATATCAATTCAGTGATGCAAGTCGCACTGATAAAGAAGTGATTATTAAAGGCCAAGGGCTAACCCGTTTGACGGGTGCTGGCCAACAGACTTTAGATCTTGAGATCAATAACAGCTTTCACCTTAGTCTTAACCAGAAACAAAAAAAGCATTTTCTAGGTCTTAATGTTATTATTAATAAAGCCTATTTTTATTTACCCCCTTTTGATCCTTTAGCCGGTATGCCAGCGGTTACAAAAGATGTGCGCATTCAAAGCAAAGAGGCTGAAAAGAAACAAAAGATCTCTGAAAAACAAGCTCAAAAAAGTAATATGGATTACAAAATCAATGTGGTTTCAAAAAGTAACAATTCGATTCGCGTTTACTATAAACTTTTTAATCCATACCTGGCCATGGGGCTAAAAGCCCAAGTCTCTCCTGACACAAGATCCTTTCAAATCAACACTGGCGAAAGTTTTGTGATCGACTATATGAAAAGACAAGTGGAAGTCCAAAAAATTAATTTAAGCCAAGCCGCTGAAACACCAGATAAACTACCTATTGATGTAAGACTTCTTTACGAGGCATCAGGCTATGATATTTATATCGATGTTATTGGTAACGTCGATAAACCAAGAGTCCTTCTTTCAAGTCGCCCCAGTGTGTCCCGATCTGACATCATATCCTTGCTGCTTTACAACCGAACAAGCAGTGACTTGAATCGTTTTGAAAACGAAAACATTGGTGGCGTACAATCTGCCATCACCGACCGAGCCCTAGGACTTTTTGGAATCTGGGCCTTTGCCTCGACCCCCATTGACAGTGTGTCTTATGATTCAAGCAGCCAAGTGTATCGCGCCCAAATCAGTTTACCCCAAGGTATCAAATTTGATATCGGCACAGACTGGGAGAAAACCCGAGTCATTGGACTGCGCAAACGGATCACCGAAAACTGGTTAGTAACAACTGGTTACGAAACCACCCAAGACGAGGGTCAGACCGGTAACATGTTTTTGCAACGAGAATTTACTTTTTAAAAACTCTCAGTAGTTTGAAAACAGGTGCCGTGATAGGATGGGAGTATGGGGATTTGGTCATTCGTTTTTATGGTATTTTTAGGGGCTCAAGAAACAACCCAGGGCCAGCAAGCTCTACCGCCGTCAGGTGGTTTGCCAGAGACTTTTAGTTATCCCATTCCAGCCGATGAAGATTGTCGTGACTTGCAGGCGGGTGAAAGTCGAGTGGTGGCTATACCGACGAGAGAATCACACACCGGACTTCCCAGTCGATACGAGATAACGCGAGTGAACGAATCTCAGGTCTATCGAATTGATTTAAATATCAACTTTCAAATTGCCGAAGATTACAGACAAGAGCTACCACTATTAACCCGTCGAGGACCCTTGATTGAAAGATTCACTGCTAGAGTGCAAAGTTGTCTTGATCAAGCTCAATCCATTCTTAGGGTTCCTAACGGCCCTCAATTTAAAATTTTTATTAATCAAAACCGAGGGGGTGAGACTCCGCCACCTATCGATGTCAATATCAGAGCCACCGGTTTTAAATCCAACGCCACCAACTGGGACAACAGTGATGATTGCAGTATTCTGACTCACGAGGTGATGCACTCTCTAGGACTGATCGATGGTTACCCCAAGCGAGACGGCGGCAATCGTCAGGTGGATAACCGTTACAATCATGTTTGCAGTCACCCGCAACAGTCCGCGGCCACTGGATCAGGTTGTTTGCACAGTGAACCGCCCAACATCATGAGTGATTACTACCCATCTATGAATGATGATGGTCTTAGTGCCATGGTCTGCAGGCCCAGTTCCGGGTCAACGAGTGGCCCCCGACAAGTTCAAACAGTATCAACCCTGTCGTGTCCCGCGGGTTATCAAGTTGATTTTATAAATCCTGTGGTCATGCCCATGTCTGCTGTCCAAGAAAGATTAGTGGATACCGAAAGTGATGGAGCCTTAGTGTTAGTAATGAATGTGCCAAGAAGATCAGGTGGAGCCATTGCCCCAGCCCATGCCAGACATATTATTAAGCCCCGATGTGTTTCAGAGAATCATCGCTACTTAACTTGTCTTCGATCGGCACTTGTTGGGCAGGGCAACTCTTGTCTTAACACCCCGGCCTCTTGCCAAGGTGACTTTACACAATAAGTTTAATCACTTCATTAACTGGCTTTATAATATTTAGTTTTCTTTGAAGCTTTAGATGAAGAATATAAAGAGACAAAAAATCCTAAACAGAGAAATAAGAATAATAAAAAAGAAGTGGCAGCCACTGAATTCTTAGCTGCATTGGCAGTTTCTACGGCCTCTTTTTCAACCCGAGTAAAGAATTGATCCAGTTCTTGGGCTAAGTTTTTAAGTTTGATCTCCCACTGAGTGGCTGCTCTTTCAACTTCGGGTTGGGTGAGTTCTGAATTACGAGCGATAATAGCTGCAATTTTTTCTTTATCATATTCGTTTTGAATATCAGCTAAAGACTCTTTAGCGCTTGTTTTAAGTCGCGTAAGACTCGATTGAGTTGTGTTAGGATTTTTTAAGATTTCTTTGGCCACTTTTTTGGCATCTCTTTTTAGTTTCATTATTTCTTTTTTAATCGATATTTTAAGCTCGGGAGCATCAATATCTTTATAAGCTTCTTCAAAATATTCGAGATTAAGGTCCTCAAGTGAACCATTGCCTAAATTCGACATGACTGGTTCTGCCATATCTTTAATTTGTTCAGTCACAGCTTGTCCTGATGAAGCAATAATTTGGCCACTGCTTTTTGTAACAGCATAAAAAATAAAGACACTTGTGACAGCCCAAACTGTTAAGCCATTAAGTACGCCAGAGATATAAGAACCACGACTAGATAACCTGGCTGTACTATAAGTTGCGACGGCCAATGCCACAAGAAAACTTAATACAATCCATATTGAAGAAAACCAAGTCGAGGCCGTTAAACTGACTCCATTTTCAAAACTCA
The DNA here is from genome assembly GCA_964388755.1 of uncultured Pseudobdellovibrionaceae bacterium. Classification (GTDB taxonomy): domain Bacteria; phylum Bdellovibrionota; class Bdellovibrionia; order Bdellovibrionales; family JAGQZY01; genus JAGQZY01. Next base: position 7,287 of record CAYMBT010000075.1, read on the forward strand.
TTACAGCAAGTCCTAAACTGAGTCCTAATGTGAGAAGGCTTAAAAAAATACCCAGTGTTATAAACACTCCCGCCAGAATGGCTGACCACGAGAATCTATCGACAGAGTTATCATAAGTTCTAGTTGAAATAGGCGGCGTATCATTGATCATAAAATCTCCAGTGAGTTTGATGGGTGAGCTCAATTTTCAAAAGTGTGAAACTGCAAAGACTAAGCCGATCAAAAAAAACTTAAAGTGTCATGACTTTGATCTGATGAAAATTAATGGATTGATTTGAATAAGAGGGGTCAAAAAAGAACATCATTAAAAGAATAGAGATAAATAAACCCTGTTGTCGCTCGCTCTTGATGCTTTATTTTTTTTTTATTCAATCCCTGACGCCAAGCTTCTGTAAAATGATCAAGGTCCCTTTAATGAACGGGGATGATGCGAATTTCCTCGTAGGATTTGAATGAGATGGGACATATCCAGTTCTTTCGACATGAGGTCGGCTTAGTTATTGCGTAGTTAAATCTCAAATAGTGTTCGTATTGTTTTTAAATAAAATTTAACCGCAAGGAGATTTAAAATGATGAAATCATTACAAATAATTGCAGCCACAATTCTTGGATTGGCCATTACGGCCCAGGCCCAGGACACAGTGACATCCACCGAAATGGATAGAGTCGTCAATCAGCTTGATAAAGCTGGTGACACAAGTGTCGGTATCAAATGGGGTGATCTCACTGGTGTCGAAGCGAAACATTGGTATGGTCAAAAAAACGCCTTAATTCTTGGTGTGGCCTCTGATGAAGGCAATACAGCCGTCTCATTTGATCATCTTTGGCATTTTCCTGGATCATTTGCCTCAGTCACCGGAATGAAAATATCAAACACACTTGTTCCGTATATTGGTGCAGGTTTATTAGGTGCGTTTGGTGGCGAGGACACTGATTTCTTTGACCGTGAAACCGAAGACTTTGGCTTAGCACTTCGTGCTCCCATCGGTATTGAATTTCTACCTAGAAAAACTCGCTTAGGAATCTTCGCCGAATTAGCCCCATCTTTTGCCATCGTGCCTACAACACTCACCTTTATCACCGTCGACATCGGTGCTCGTTACTATTTCTAAAAGGGACTAGGCTTCTTTAACAGAAGTATTGCTCGTAAGCACCGCTAGTATCCCGAGATGGTTAACTCTCAATGAAACGCCAATGAATTGTAAAATTCATTGGCGTTTTTTTTGATCATAAAAGCTAAAATTTATTCTGCTTTTTAAAATGCTTATTTGATTTGTTGCTTAATAAGTCTTGGCTATTTTTAAAAGAACTACAATTAAGCTTGATGGGTTAAGTATGATCCAAAGTTAAGAAGGCGGATTTCTTTCTTCTGGTTTTGTTCGAAAGCTTTTAATGGAGTCATGGGGATTTTGTATTCTTGATTTCTCAGAGCAAGCCTCAGCCCACCAATTCAGTTGGGCTAAGCCACGATTAAAATAAGAATCCCATTTTGTGCTATCTTCGCTTTCTACGACTTGGCCGTTCACATCAAAAACCTGATGGGCATGGGGCACATGAATCATGGCTGAAACTGGTAGGCATCCAAGCTCTCCTAAATAGCTACGCATTGCCATAGCCGCTCTTGCTCCGCCCCATTGGCCTTGGGAGTAAGTCACAATTAAACTGGGTTTATAAGAAAATAAACTACTACCAAAGTGGTTAAGCAGATGTGAAAGTGCCGGACTCATAGAGTGATTATACTCTGGAGAAAGCATGACATAGGATTGAGCTTTTTCAATTTTTACAGAGAGCTGATCCAGGTCGGCGGGAACCTTATCTTTACTAAAAGAAAAGTGGGGCTTAAAAATCCCCGGTAAATTGATATCAAGAGGATCAATGATTTCGACTTCATGACCATTTTTTTTAATCAGTGACTGTAAATACAAAGCAACTCTTTTGCCAACTCTGCTGGGGCTTGGAGGTGTGCTTTCTCTGACGGAACCTAAAAATATTAAAGTAGACATGATCAAAGTCTATTGAACTTTAACAGAATAAGCCACCATAAACCTAGGGTTTAAAAAAATGTAAATTGAACCCCAGAGTCATTCATTTTAGCTTTTGAGTTCAATCCTCTTTTCTTAAATAATAAAGTCCTCTATGAAAGCTTGAAGTTCGATAGAGGGGGGCTGTGAATTCACTTTTAATCTTTCTTTTTTATTCAAGTGTTTTCTCCCAATCTGTTGATGGTTTTGAAAGCCTTTCTGTTGGACACAACCTCTCATCAAATACCCGAACTTTAGATGAAAACCAGTGGTCGCTGGGGACACTTTATTTAGGATATGGATTAACCGATCAACTGACCTTTGGGTTAAGTCCATTTGTTCTTTATCAGTATAAAATGAACAATTTTATGCTTCGACAAAATTTTAAGATTAATCAACGTTTAAGGCTTGGTTTTGATTTTGCTTATTTTAAAACCTTTGGCGAAGAGTATGAAGAAATAACATACTGTAGCTATGCCATGAGCATAGAAGATTCGATCTGCACACAACGCAAAGAACACACTGCTGGATTTTCTATGGAGGCAATGAATTTAAAATCAACCTTATCTTACCTCATTCAACCTTTTTACCGTCTCAACACAACGATCAGCTATTTTTATTATATAAACGAGGATATGCCTTTTTCTTTCAGAATGGACCCAGCCAACAACGATAAGTACGCCCTCAATCTCACCACGCTTCATGAATTCAGAATGTCGAAAAATATTTTTATTAATTTAGAAGCTGGTTTTTGGGGCCTGAACTACCAGTATCTATATTATCACTCTGGCCTGACTCTCAACTTTCAAAACGAAAGACTACTTTTTAGCTTAGGTGCAAGTTCTACTTTTAGCCCTAGCTTTCCCGTCGAGCGTGCTCGAACTTTTGTAGGATATGACAGCCGATCATCCATCCATCCCGAAATTCAAGTTCAAACATTTTTTTAGTTATTAATTGAAGTTTATTAATAGATGCTCTGCTAAATTTATTAAATAGATGTTTGTTAGAAAAATTTTAATTGTTACTTAGTAGAAAGTATCAATAATTACTCAGTTAGATATATTAAATAGGGGACTTGTTAATATAACTGTTGAGACCAATCATCGTGATAAAATCAGTTTAGGATATTATATTTTTATTACTACTGGACAATTTCACCAGTGCCACGCTGTTCGTTGTATTCAATGGGCAGAAGGTCGGTGTCACTGATGTAGCGACGCTGGCGCAAACATGTCTGAGCCTCGTGAAATCGACCTATTAGGTTGGTGTTCACCCAAAGACCATACATATGGGCCCAATTGTTGTGACCAACAGCACTTTTCGCCTCTGAAAAGTCATTTTGCAAACGACTTCGATTATTCACTTTAAAATAATCCTCTACCAGACGAGCCAGAGGATGTGGGGGATTCTGGCAATGACGCTCGACCTTGTTTAAAAAACTCTCAAGTCCCATAAAGGGTTGGGCACTGGCGACAGTGCCAGCAACGATGAGGCTTGGTTCATCCTCGCTATTTTGAAAAAGTGACCAAGCATAAAGTTTTGTAAAGATGATATTCCAAATATTACTGGCTGAGGATTTTGGATACTCTTGGTTTATTAAACTATAAAGTCGATTAAGATTGTTTTCGACAGAATCCTTTAAACTCCAGCGAAAAGATTTTTTATTCACCAAAAATTCAGCCTTTTGAGTATCAACCGTAAACTTAACCCACCTGTTACCAGAAAAACGCACCGAAAAAGAGTTGTTAGATATTTTTCGTGCTTGAAAATTTTTTTGCTTATTTAAAAGCTTCAAAAACTCTTGATACTGTTCTGC
>CAYMBT010000076.1:0-2407 GCA_964388755.1 uncultured Pseudobdellovibrionaceae bacterium
TTTTGTCAGATCTAAGCCAAGCTCTGAGTTGACAATATCAGGGGTATTAAAGTAGCTAATACCTTCCGATTTTTATTCTTGAGGAAGGTTTAAAAAGAAAATTTTTTTAAATTAAATTAAGGATTTATTTCAGACTGGTCAGGTAGCTCAGTCGGTAGAGCAGAGGACTGAAAATCCTCGTGTCGGGGGTTCAAATCCCTCTCTGACCACCATTTTTTTAATATTTCCTAAGGGGGGCCAATGGGAAGATCTTTTATATCAGCAATTATTTTATTTTTATTCACAAGCTATGCTCAAGCGGGCGAAATTGTTTGTGTCTGTCCAGATAAAGAGTGTTCAGAAATCCGTATTAATTTCATTCCTTCAAATCCCGGTGTTTATATGACTGTAGAATACTCTTACGGCGAAAAGAATCTTGAAGGTTTTGCTCAAGTGACAGTTGATAAGAAAGAAAACACGACCCTTTATAAGTTAGGTCAGTTCATTATGGTCGAGAAGGACGAGAATTTTATCCTTCCATTGCGCGACCAGGTTTGTAACTAAATTAAAAAGAGCTCTCTATTTTTTAAGAGAGTCTCTGATTTCTCTAAGTAAAATAATATCTTCAGGTGGGGCCGGCGGTATAGACTGCGCCTCTTCTTTTTTGCGCAAGTCTTGCATGCGTGAAATCATTTTGACCATACAAAAAACCACAAAAGCAATAATAGAAAAATCAACAACGGTTTGGATAAAGGCACCGTACTTAATGACTGGCGCACCAGCAGTGACTGCTGCATCAAGAGTTGCATAAGACTGTTCAGACAGATTGATATAAAGTTGCCCAAAACTAACTCCACCCAGAGCCATTCCGATGGGGGGCATGATCACATCATTCACCATTGAAGTTACGATTTTATTAAAAGCTCCACCCACAATAAATCCCACAGCCAAATCAATAACATTTCCGCGGATCGCAAAATTTCTAAACTCTTTAATAAAGCTCATCGGCCCTCCATAAATTAATTCATAAAATCATAACATAAATAAGTTTGGTTCAGTCAAAGTCTTAGAGTTTAAAAGTGAATCATTGGTTACAGATATTTTTTAAGTCCTTTTTGTAAAAACTTCTCTTTTCTTGGACAAAATATCGAACTTCACCAAGCTTGAAGGCTTTGAAAAGACAATATCCTAAAATGTAGTATGCAATAATTTTGAGGGATGCTAAGAGACTAGGCTATGATTCAGTGTGTCCGCAAACAGGGCCTGGCACCAGAGGCTGGGTTGCTTGATGAGTTAAGGAGAAATCCTTTTTTGCTCGCACCTATGGCCGGGATTACCGATGTTGTATTCAGAACATTTATGCGGCGGCAGGGAGCGGGGATTGTAATCTCTGAGCTGATCTCAGCCAACGGGCTTCTTTATAATAGTGAAAAAACCAAACAAATGATGAGGTTTGCTGAAGAAGAAAGACCTGTGGGGATTCAGATCTTTGGTGAGCGAACCGATGCCCTGGTGAACGCCGCTCAATATATTGAGCAGCTTGGCGCTGACTTTGTCGATATTAACCTTGGCTGTCCGGTCAAAAAAGTAGTCACTAAAGGTGCGGGTTCAGCCCTACTTAAAGAACCCTTAAAGCTTAAAGAGATGCTACGCCAAATTAAAAAAGTCATAGGCATTCCACTCACCATAAAAATTCGAACCGGTTGGGACCAGAATCAAAGAAATGCCCACGAGATCATTCAAGTGGCCTATGATGAAGGTGTCACCTGGGTCGCCATTCACGGTCGCACACGCAGCCAGGGTTATAATGGTCTTGCCGATTGGGATTACATAAAAGAGGTGAAAGAAAAAAGCCCTCTTCCGATCATAGGTAATGGTGATATCACCTCAGCCCTCATGGCCGTCGAAAGACTGAATACCTCTCTTTGTGACGGTGTTATGATAGGGCGTGGTTGCCTTAAAAATCCATGGATCTTTTCTCAATCTCAAAAAACCTTAAAACAAGAGAACACTCAACTTATCTCTCACGAATATATGCCTCTTTTTGAAGAGCTTAAAGAAAGCAGTCTTCATTTTCATGATGAACATATGACAACTCTCACTTTAAGAAAACTTTCTTCTTGGTATTCGGCAGGGCTGCCAGGGGCGGCAGAGTTTCGTCGAAGTATTTTTACAGCCAGGGGTCTGAGTGAAACATGGCGAGCCATTGAAAATTTTTACTCGCCCATGAAGCCTGAAATGCAAGTCGACACCAGCCATGAGTCCTTTTTGAAAGGTGGTCATGGCTAGAATTTGAAGTCCTCTTGGTTGCTCTCTATGATATTCAGTGTTTTTAGAATTTTAAAAAACTTAAACCCGATTACTAATTTTATATTTTTTAAGAAAATTTTTAAAAGATCAGTTGGCTTAATATCAATTTTTCTTGAAA
>CAYMBT010000076.1:2417-6542 GCA_964388755.1 uncultured Pseudobdellovibrionaceae bacterium
GGATCCTCTTGGACTTCAAATGAATCTTCTGGTGGATCATCGTGAAAAGTCTCTTGGAGTTCAGTGAGATTTTCTGTTTGTAGATCTGATTCAGTGCTTGAGGAATCTTCCGAAGACTCCGTTATGTCGCCTGAAGAGAGCTCATTTTGCAGTTCTTCTTCGACGCTGATCTGTGAATCATCAAATTCAATGTATTCATTAAAAAATGGAAACGGCCAAGGGTATTGTTCGATTTGCAAATTGCTATAAACATAAATTTCGTCACTGATTTTTTTTGTTCTATAAAGCCGTGAAAGAATAATTTTCATTCGCTGTTGATTGGTGCGAGAGAGTTTTTGATCTTTTCGACTTTGACCATATTTCTTGGGGTTGGGTAGAAGAGAAACTAAATAAACGATCTCAAGCAAATTAAGGCTCTGCGGTGATTTTTTAAAATAATGAAAAGCAGCTTGGTTGAGTCCGTAAATCTTTTCATCAAACTCAACGATATTCATATATTTCTCAAGAATTTCTGTTTTGCTGAGTTGAGACTCAAGTTTTTTAGCAATAAAAAACTCACTGAGTTTTCTTGATATTTTTTTATCTTTTGTCAGATACATATTCTTTGCTAATTGTTGGGTCAGGGTTGACCCACCGCGGGCATATCGCCACTCGATAATATTTCTTCTAAAGCTTTCTTTGATCTCAAACCAATCAAAACCATCGTGACCATAAAAGCCAGCATCTTCAGACAAAATAAGAGCATTAAAAAAAAGTGGAGGGGCTTGTTTATAGGTCAGATAATTTTGGTCTTTTGAGCACAACTTCACGTTATTCATTTGAGTCACAAAACAGCCTTTGGGGTTTTCAATTTGAGCTGATTTTATGTAGCTGAATGAAACAAATATAATAACACCCACGAAAAGAAGGGTTACAAAAATGAATAAATAAATAAAACCCCGAGTTAATCGAGAAGTTTGTTTGCGATCATCCATTGAACACTTTCCCGAATGGCTTCTTTTGATGATGAAGGTTTAAAACCCAATTCTTTTTGAGCTCTCTCTGAACTAAACCAATGATAAAGAGTTGAGGTCACTGCCGTTTCACTGCTCAGTGATGTTTCAAGTCCTAAAGGTTTAAGTTGATCACCCAAGAAACCCATAATTTTTAATACCGACTGGGGCAAATAAAAAGGTGGGGTTTTTTTGCCAGCCGTCTCGGCAATGATTTTAAACAGATCGTGAATGGTTAGATTGTCGCCAGAAATAATATATCTTCGTCCCGGGACACCTTTTTTAAGGGCCAAAAAAATCCCATCGATCACGTCATGAACAGAGACGACATTCACTCCACCCGGGGGGTAAAAAAGAAATTTTCCTTTGGCCACTTTGACTTGAGTTTTTCGACTACCCTTAAGAGCATCGCCAGCTCCGTAAATCGTTGATGGGTTAATCATTAAGGCATTGAGTTTATTGTGCTCAACAGCTTGCTGAATCAGTTGTTCGGCTTTTCGTTTGGTTTCAAAGTAGCCTAGATTATAGGGCCCTAAATTATAATTAAACTCTTCATTGATGGCTTGGGGTTTAAAGCTGGCTCCAATAGTGACGACCGAGCTTAAGTGTAAAAGCTGACCCACTTGATTGGTCACACAAGCATCAATCACGTTGCCTGTACCGAGAACATTCACTTTCTCCATCAAAGCTCGCTCTGTTTTTTTATAGGCAATAAGGCCTGCTAAATGGAATACAATGTCTTGATTTTGTGTGGCCTCGAGTAAAGCAAGCCGTTCTGTGATGTCACCTCGATAAATGCGAACACCCCTTTTTTTTAAATGATCAAGTCCCTGATCAGAGCGAGCAAGGATAGAGACTTGATAGTCATTTTTAAAAAGTCGTTCCAGTAAATGTTGGCCTAAGAAACCTGTGGCTCCGGTGACGAGAACCTTAGGGTGACTCAACAACAACCTCTTTAAGTAGAATCGGTTTAAGAGGTTTCATCATGGCATCTCGGCGGGCATTGCTGATTTGATCGACAATGTTTGTGCCAGTGACAACTTCACCGAAAATGGTGTGCTCGCCATTGAGATGGGGTAATGGTTTTACACTTATAAAAAACTGACTGCCCACAGAGTTCATGCTGTCTTGTATGCGAGACATGGCAACGAGATAAGGTTTATCAAACTTAAGTTCATTCTCTTCTGATTTAAGTGTGTATCCTGGCCACCCTTTGCCATTGCCCCAAGGACAACCGGTTTGGATTCCAAGGTCGGGATGAACTTTATGAAAGATCATATCTTTATAAAAGGGGAGGTCTTTTATTTTTTTGCCTGTTTTGGGATCTCTAAACGCTTTTGTTCCAAGTGTGAGTCCTAAAAAGTTTTCTACAGTTCTGGGTGCATCTTTTTTATAAAGTTTAAGTTTGATGTCACCCATTGAAGTCTTAAGAGTAACAAAAGCAAAAAGAGCATCCGGTTCAGCATTGAGCTGAAAAGAAAAAAATAATGCGACTAAAAGAAAAGCCCTTTTCATATGGTTATTTTCAATGATTTTAAGGATTTAGGTCAAGCATTTTTAAAATACTTGTCTGTTCATCAAGAACACTGTCAAGACTTTCAAAGGGATCATTAATACGTAAAATACGGCTCATTCGCGTAAGATTGACATGATTTCTTGAGACTTTAGTACTGGCTGAGTCTTGTGTGATCTGTAAGATCTGCTCGAACTTTCTCAGATAATGGTAATTATTTTTTAATTTTTGCGCGAGTTGAGTCGGCAATTCAAGGGATTCAATAATATCCACAGTTGAGGAGCTTTTGGGAATCCTGCGCTGTTCAAGACACTTTTTTTGTAACTGAAATTCGGTTTGCACAATCCCACCAGAACTGTATTTAACATCTATGGTGTCTTGAGTTTTAGCTTGAATCAGTTTTTCGTGGATCTCGCTCAATCGATCACCTTCGTCTGAAGAAATATTAAGAATCTCCATTTTGTTTCGAAAATAATTATTATTGGTACCCAGAAGTCTTGATCTCAAATAGGCCTGTTTGTGCCAAGCTTCAGCCTTGGTCTTTAGAAACTCATCGAGATCTACTTTTTTCATAATCAGTGGTCCCGAGCTCACGTTTGGCTTAAGACTTAGATCAATATTATAAAGTTTTCCCGCGGGTGTGGGTGTGGTTAAGTGATTGATAAAGCGACGGGCTGCTTTGATTTGGTCAAGATCAGGATGATCTTCAGTTAAGAAAATGAAATCAAGATCCGAATGAACTCCAAGTTCATAGCCTGACCATTTGCCCAGACAAAGAAGCTCAACCTTCTTACAACCTGTAATCTTATGCACATGGGTGAGAAGTTTTTGTGTGATGAAATCAGCTTGAGCTGTGATCTCTTGATGAAACTGAACAATATCATCATTTTTAAGAAGATAAATAATGCTCATCCATTGACCAAGAAGTTTATAGTCAATCAGATTTTCTATGAGAACATCTATCGGGTCATCCGAATCAACAATCACCTGTCCCAGAACAAAGCTATCCATAAGCTCTGGGCGACGAGAAAGTATTTGTCCAATGTAAGGTGAAAGTGAAAAGAGCCATGCTAAGTTATCAATAAGATCAGGATAAAGTTTTAACAGGTGAAAGAAGGATGACTTTGACTTAATGGCCACCACAAAGTCGCGAAACAAATCAACAGCCAGTTCTGTATCGATCCCGATCTTTTCAACGGTATCGAGATAATGTTTTAATATTTCAATTTTAATTTGTTCACTTTCGTTTTTCTTAAGGGCCGAGCTTTTAAGTGATTGTATTTCATGGATCGCTTTAAGAGTCCTGTCGCTGTAGCCAGAAACAGAAAGCCCACTGTCGGTCTTTAAAACTTCTGTTGGCAAGGTTGAAGCCTTATTTTTGTTTTTAACAGGGGGGCGGGTGTCGGAGTTATTTTCAACAAAAAATCGATGGGCAATGTTCTCTGAATGTTTAAATTTTTCGATCAATTCGGCTTCATTTTTAATGGGTTTATAGTTTTCAAGGATCAGTGGCTTGAGTCGGTAGGTCTGTTGGTCCTCAAATATATGGATTCGATTTTCAAGGTCCCTTAATTGCCAATAAAATTGATTGAGAAAAAGATACGTTTCAGAATCAATAAC
>CAYMBT010000076.1:6552-11054 GCA_964388755.1 uncultured Pseudobdellovibrionaceae bacterium
GCCGAGTAAATCACCAGCACCACGAATTTCAAGTTCTTTCATGGCTAAAGTGATTGAGTGGGTTTTCAGGCCGGGATTTCGGCCGGCGTAAATCACCTGAAGTGCATGAACATAAAGTTCTATATCGCGAATACCACCCGGATAAAACTTTATATCAAAAGGCTCGCTCGCCTTTCGCCATTGAAATTGAAGTTTTTGTCTTAAATTTTTAATTTCATCAATCACTGAAAAATCAAGTCGTCTTGGATAGCTGAGTCGATGACAATACTCCATAATTTCTTTTGAAATTAAAGTTTCTCCCATCATCGTTCTTAGGCGAATAAAGCTCATGCGATGCCAGGCCTCAACCGAGTCATCATAAAAATTAAAAAAATGACTTTGGTTGGGCACCAAAGGCGAAGTGTCGCCACCCGGTCTTAAATTAAGATCAATTCGGTAGGCAAAACCAAAGGCCGTCATCTCACTCAGCGTTTGAATCCATTTTTTGACGGCTTGATTGATGGGGGCATCATCGGCTCCATTTTCTTTAACAAGCACAAGATCAATGTCTGAGCTTAAATTAAGTTCTTGGGATCCCAGTTTACCAAGAGCCAGTAAGATGAGATTGAATTCATTGAGTCCTAAAGTGTTCCAGCTTTCTTCAATGATCAGTTCAGTTTGTTTGGTCCAATAGGCACAGATTTCTTCAGCAGTGTGTTTTTCTGCTAAGGTTGCAAAAGCACATTTAAGCCAATGTCCGTGTTTTTTGACTCTCATTTCGTCTGAAAAATTGGTCGTCTTTTTATCCAGATGTCCCAGATAAAGTTCAGAGATTGGGGAGTATTTAAAAAACTCTTTTTTTTCGCTGAAAGAGTAGCTTTCTAATCCAGGTAAGGTGACCATTGCGGTTTATAGTAATCCTTATTGTCAAAAGTCAGACGATGTTCGTACTTGCCATCAACACTGACAATATAGAGTTGATAACGATCTGTACGGTCACTGGAAAAAAGTATAAAACGACCATCAGGTGAAAAGCTGGGATACTCGTTGTTGGCGGGTTTCCCACTTTTTTTAGAAGCTGTTGTTAAGCGTTTAATATTTTTTCCATCGGCATCGATGGTGAAAATATCAAAGTGTCCATTGTCAAAACCGGCAAAAGAAATGGTCTTGCCATCGGGTGACCAAGCGGGAGAAGAGTTATAGACGCCAGCAAAAGTCAGTCTTTTTACATTTTTACCGTCAATATCCATGACATAAATCATGGGCTTTCCAGAGCGATCCGATGAAAAAGCTATTTTTTTTCCGTCTGGACTCACAGCGGGTTCAACATTCATCGCCCCGCGTGGACCAAATGTAATTTGTCTGAGCTGTTTACCCTGTAAATCAGTTCGAAAAATATCAGACGCCCCTGTTTTTGAGATTCTTAAAAATAAAGAGTTACTATCTGGGGCAAAGGCGCCTCCAGAGTTAATCCCTTTTTGATAGGAAAGAAGCCATCTTTTATTCGTCTTAAAGTCGTAAAGAAAAAGATCGGCATTTCTGGTTTTAGTTTTTTTATGAAACATAAAGGAAGTGTAGCTCAGGTATCTTCCATCGTTTGACCAAGAGGGAGATTGGGATATGGTTCGATGGCTTGTTATGGGCCTTTGATTTTCACCGTCCCAGTCCATGGTGTAAATTTCTTTTTCAAAGTTATTAGTGGATCGAGAGACCACAAACTTAGTCATAAAAAAGCCATTTTTGCCAGTCAGACTTTTCATAATATCATTTGAAAATTTATGGGCCATGGTGCGAAGATCATTGACAGATCCAGAGTAAGAGCGACCAAAGATCAATTTTCTTTGGGGAACATGATAAAGATAGGCTTCAAATTGAAATTGATTGCCGGTCACCGTGTAGCCCGAACGGATCATAAACTCGGCACCAATCTGTTGCCACGATGAAAAGTCAAAACCACTGCGCGGATCATTTTCTTTAGGTGCAAGAGATCGAGTTTTGTAATCCTCAATAAAAGCTTCGTGAGCAATAAAAGAAAAATAAGAAGATATGGTGAGGTCTTTAAGAATAATATCGTAAAAACGTTTGCCATAACTGAGAGTGTTGCTAGAGATTGCCGAGGTTCCTAAGTACTTGAGTGGTAAAAGCGCCATAGGGCTTTGTTTGACTTCAGCTTTTCCAATATTAATGTAAGGCCGCTCTTCAGCCTGAGACTGAAACGGTACCAATAGAATAAGGAGTGCAATAGATAAGCAAAGATTGAGTTTTTTCATAGAGTCCTCTCTTTATTCAGGAAAGCGAATTTCAACACCTTTATTGGCATAATAATCCACTAAGTCGCTGGGCGGTGATGGAAGCGGGCTTGCTTTATCAAGTGTTGCCATCACATGTTGGTCAAAAAGCTCGTTTCCAGATTGGGTCACAAAAAGTTTCTTTTCAATGGCGCCCGTTTTACTAATCATTAATAAAACTTTAGCATTGAAATTGCCACTGGCCAACCACTCAGGCAAATTCCAGTGAGAGCGAATATGTCCCTCAAGTTGGTCGAGATAAGAATCATGATGAAGCTTTTCTAGACCTGATAATGAAGACCCGGTACTTATGGCATTGCCTTTAAATTCTTGAGTTTTTTGGACTTGCTCATTTTGTTTTTCAAGATCTTTCATTTTTTGCAAAGCCTTGAGTCGATCCAGCGCCGACTCTTGCTCGTCTTTCACATTTTCTTTTTTGACCTCAGGAGCTTTCTTTTTTTCGATTTTAGGTTTGGCAATCACAGGTTTTTTAGGTTTAGGCTTAACCACTTCTTTTTTTGGCTTTGCTTTCTCAGGTGTTTTAACAACTTTTTTTTCTTGATGAGCCGCTTGAGGAGCTGGAGGTGCCGGATTTTTATCGGGCAAAGCCACCACATCAATGCGGACGGCTTGCTGGTGAATTTGCACCTCTGAAGGAAAGAAAAGAACTCGAACAGTTAGAAAAACAAGTACCGCTAAGTGAAAAGCGATTGAGAGAATAATGAAATTAAAAAAAGTATCTTTTTTTGGGCTCATTGGGGCAGGGTGACCAAACCGATGTTATAGATTCCCGCTGCACGAACCTCTGCTAAAGCTTTGGCCACCAATTCGTAATTCACTTTTTTATCGGCCTTCAAATATATTTGCTTATTCTTTCGAGTGGCAAAAATAGCTTTAAGCTTTGTTCTCAGGCCTGCCATCAAAACTTCTTCGTTTCCAATATAAAGTTTATTGTTATCTTGAATGGCGAGAATAAAAGGTTCGTCGCTCGTCTCCATGCCAGAGGCTGCCGTTTCAGGTAAATCAATTTCGATTCCCTGCTGCATCATGGGTGCAGTGACCATAAATATAATCAAAAGAACGAGCATAACATCAACGAGTGGAGTCACATTGATTTCACTCATGGATGTTCTATTTCTTGAAGAGCCGGTGCCCATTCCCATAGATTAATCCTTCTTCTGTTGTAAGCGGGCGATATTTAAAAACTCTGAAATAAAATTATTCATACGATTTTCGTGTTTACGAACTTCGTTAAGCAAATAGTTGTAAGCCATAACAGCTGGAATCGCGGCAAAAAGACCGACGGCGGTGGCAAACAAAGCTTCTGATATACCCGGAGCCACTGTAGCAAGACTTGCTGAGCCAGCATTAGAAATAGCTCGAAAAGAATTCATAATACCAATCACTGTGCCCAGAAGACCAATAAAAGGGGCTGTACTTCCGGTGGTGGCCAAAAAGGCAAGGCGTTCTTCAAGTAAAGATATTTCTTCGTCCTGACTTTTTCTTAAGGATCTTTCAAGATTATCTATTCCCATACCGAGTGCTGGATTGTTTTTTCTTTGCACGCGCTCGAGTTCGCTAAAACCTGACTTAAAAATTCTTGAAAGTGGACTTTCACCCTGGCGATCCAATTTATCGCGCACCTGCTCTAGGCTTGGAGCGTTCCAAAAAAGATCAAGAAACTTATCGTTGTCTTCGCGGGTTTTTGAGAACAACTGACGCTTCTTAAAGATAATGGCCCATGAAACTATGGACATTGCAATAAGAACGAAGAGAAGAAATTGCACGGCAAATCCTGCTCCCATAATGTCAGAAATGAGTGATGTTTGTGTGCTTACGGTCGTTGTGGTTGCGGCTTGTGCGTACATGGGTTTAAGCCTAAAGGAACTTCAAACTTCATTCAATCATTTATCTTTTAAAATCAATACCACTGGGTTTAAGGTTCACCCATCCTAGTCATTGATCTAAAGGCTTCATATTTTTATCGATCAACCAGCCATCCACATCATAACCATTGATAGGTTCTGTGACAGGACCCATGATAATAAAGCGTCTTTGCCGACGTGCTTCTGCAATCAGAGAATGGATTTTCTTTTGAAGTGGAATGTTATTGAGATGAATATAAAAAACATCTGATTTAATTTTAAGCAAAGATTCGAGCCCCAAAGATTCAAGACTCAGCATTTTAGTCAGAAAAATTTCGCCATTACAAAAGCTCCATTGGGGTTCAAGTTC